>CALGJW010000053.1 GCA_937930025.1 uncultured Saprospiraceae bacterium
ACGATATCTTAGATGCTCCTTTGGTCTAATGATTTAACTTGAGCTCAAAAGAAATTAATCCTGCGTCAATTTCTGCATATTGCAAAATGCCATTGACATATTGATAGGTGTTAATTCTATCATTGGCATCCTTTTTTTCATAACGATGATTGCCTACTTTTCTAATCGAATGAAAACTACCATCTAACTCTGAATAAGATTGGGTGATATTTACTGGCTCCTCGAACAAAAGCATTGTGGAGGCATAGCTAATGTCTTCTCCGATATAAATAACGTTCGCTCCATCCTTAGCCATTTCACATTGGTTCTCACAATAATAGGTGTAACTATGAGTGTATGGACGATTACGAACTAAAACGTTTGCTTCCGCTGATCGAAGTAATCCGTTTTCCAAGGTGATTTCATAGTTAGAAACTATATCAATGCTAATGATGGCCTTAACAGTTGAAACCGAATTAGATCTATAGGTGGTTTGATCGATCTCTTGATATTTATAAGCATTTGTATAGCCGACAACCTTTTCTTTTTGGATAATGGAGTAGGAGAGGTTTGTAGTCTCTCCGTTTGAGAAAATTGAAAAAAGGAGCAAAAGGAAAATTGAATTTATCATTTGTTTTTCACTTTCTGGAAAGCAATTAATGCTAATTGAATATTTGCTTAAAGATTAATTCAACGGTTGCTGAAATTTTCTTTAGCAAGGTATTAAAAAATTAGATTCCTTTCGGCTTCCTAGTTACTAATGCTTATTTTTCGCTTCAATTATACCTTTATGAGTATTCGATTATCAGCAGTTCTTTTTGCGCTTATGTTGGCTTTATCTGCCTGTCAAAACAAGCATAGGATAAAACCTTTGAGAATAGCATCAGCCGCTAGTCTGCAATACGTTCTAAAAGACCTGACAGAGACTTTTACTGAGCAGTCAAATATCCCCTGCGAACTCATCTTTAGTTCCTCCGGAAAACTCACCGCGCAGATAAAATCAGGCGCCCCTTACGATGTTTTTCTATCAGCGGATCGGAAATATACTGAAGAGTTAGCTGCTTCTGATTTTGCCCTAAGCCCACCTAAGGTATTTGCCCATGGGAAGTTGGTTCTCTGGTCCTTAGATGGAGCGCTTAAAGGATTAGATGATCTAAAAAAATCCAACTATGAACATATCGCTTTGGCCAATGAACGAACAGCACCGTATGGCATGGCAGCCAAAGAAGTATTGGTGCATTCCAAAATATTACCCGATGTGGCTTCTAAGTTAGTCTTTGGGGAGAGTATTGCACAGGTGAATCAATTTGTTCATTCTGGAGCAGCTGACGTTGGGTTTACCGCTAAGTCTGTAGTGCTTTCTAAACAGCTGTCTGGAGTTGGTTCTTGGGTGGAAATTGATGCCAAGTGGTATAGCCCCATTGAGCATAGCATAGTAGTTCTGAAATCTAAAAGAGAGGATGAAGGTGATGCTGAAAAGTTTAGCAATTTTCTTTTTTCAAAATTGGCTCAGATTATATTGGATGGGTATGGGTTGACGCCGGCGGATGTTAATGTTGGATTTTGAGCATAACCCTGAACTGAGGAGAATAAATCATTTAATAACCTAGATTTAATTTTTGAGCTTCTTTGGCAAGAGAATTTAAACCACTTCGACGTTCTTTCTTTAGCTTTGATTCATACTTAAGGATATCCTCCAGTAATATTCTTCTATGGCTTCCCACTTTGATAAAGGCAATTTCTCCGATTTCTAATAATTTCACTAAATGAGGTCTAGAGACATTCAATATGTTAGCTGCCTGCTGTGTTGTGAGTTCAGTTTCTGTAGCGAACAACGAAACTGATTTCCCTTCTGCCATTTTACTTACTATAGTCGTAAACAATTTCAAAGCTTTTAAAGGAATTTCTACAATTTCATCACTACCATCCACCCTAAGCATTACCGTCTTTGATTTGCGTTTTAAAGCTTTAGACTGCGACTTGCTAAGGTACTTTAAGGAAGATAGAGCTAGTTTCTGCTCGGATTTAGTGATTTTATTTATTGAATTGCCCATGTTTCGCTATTTAACCACAAATTACAAACGAAATAAACGAAAAGCAATTATTTCTAATTGTACATCGATTTCAGTAGTATAAATTGAATGGGTGATAACTCCTAATAATGGCAGTTAGACACTAAAAGTTAGCGGGATGGATAGGAATTTGAGAAATTTGTGAAAATTTGTGTTTCCCAATCCAGCTATTTAAGCATTAAAATCTTTCGTACTTTTGAGCAATGGATAATATGGATTGGGGCCCTTTATTTTTAACTTTTAAGTTGGCGTTCATCACCACCTTTCTCCTGTTTTTTATTGCAGTTCCTTTAGCTTTTTGGTTAAGTCAAACTCGATCTAAACTCAAACCGATCATTGAGACTTTAGTAAGTATGCCTTTGGTGCTTCCTCCAACCGTTTTGGGTTTTTATTTTCTAATCGCTTTCAGCCCTAGTAATAGATTTGGTACTTGGTTAGATGAATGGCTAGGATTGCAACTAGTATTTTCTTTTGGAGGATTGGTTTTGGCATCCATCATTTATAGCCTACCTTTTATGGTTCATCCCATCCAGTCAGGGTTACAAGGTCTTCCTACTAATTTGGCGAATGCATCTTATGTGTTAGGAAAATCAAAATGGACGACCTTGCTTAAAGTGCAATTACCCAATATTAAAAAATCTGTTTTGGCGGGATTAGTTCTGTCCTTTGCACATACTATAGGAGAATTTGGAGTCGTCTTGATGATTGGTGGAAATATCCCTGGGCAAACGAAGGTGGCTTCTATTGCCATCTATGATGAAGTGGAGGCATTGAATTATGGAGCCGCTAATTTTTACTCATTGGTATTATTCGCAATCACTTTTGCAATATTGCTTTTGGTTTATACAACCAACGGGGGATTCTTTAAACGAATTTGGAAATGATCCGTACAAAGCTCTCCAAAAGTCTGGATTCAGGTACAGGAAAATTCCTGTTGGATATTGAATTGCATATCGAGCAAGGAGAATTCGTTGCATTGACTGGTTCAAGTGGCGCTGGGAAAACTTCTTTACTAAAGATGATTGCCGGACTGATGCTTCCTGATGCTGGGCAGATTATTTATAAGGAAAAAACATGGTTTAGCAAACAAGAGAAAATTAACCTAAGGCCTCAACTTCGTGGGCTGGGTTTTCTGTTTCAAGAATACGCCTTGTTTCCTAACATGACCGTTAGAGAAAATTTGGAGTACGCCGCGGGAGATTTAAAGGAACAAAAATTCATCGCTGAACTTCTTGAGGTCATGGAGTTGGGTGATTTGCAAGGTCAAAAGCCAGCGTTGCTTTCGGGCGGACAACAACAACGAGTGGCGCTCGCTAGGTCTTTGGTACGAAGACCAGAATTGCTATTATTGGATGAGCCATTGGCAGCGCTTGATATGGAAACAAGAAGTAGGATTGAGAAATATTTGAAAGAAGTTCATGAGCGATATGGATTAACAACCATTCTCATAAGTCATAACCCCGAGGAAGTTCTAAACCTTGCCACTCAATTGTACCAATTAGATCGAGGTAAGATAATCGCCCAAGGAAAGCCCGCCAATTTTTTCCCTAATAAACATAAAGAAAACTGGAAAGTA
>CALGJW010000054.1 GCA_937930025.1 uncultured Saprospiraceae bacterium
TCGACTTCGTGAAAACCTGCCTTCCGTTGCCCTTTCCTTAGCACACAAGTATCTACTTTGAATTTAATTGTAATTTTCAAGCCAGCCTGAAGGGCTGAAACTCTAAAACTTGGGGCAACGCCCCAAGTAATAAGGCACCTAAAGTGGCAGCCTGAAGGGTTGCGATTCCACTCATCATGCGAAAGGAAATGTGATAAGCCCTGGTCCAAAAAAGGAATTAGAAGTATTGATAAATCAATACGATTTATTTAATTCACCGGAAGTAACTATAACTTTGATGGAATCGCAGACCTACAGCCTGCTTGTCTTATTTGTTTGACAGCTTGGGGCGATGCCCCAAGTTATGGAATCTTAGGCCTTCAGCCTATTATATAACCAATCATATCAATCTTGTGTGCTAAGGAAAGGCAGTTGACACTTTTGGCAGGCAGGTTCGTGAAACCTCACCTGTCGGCAGAGACAGGTTCGTGGCTAAAAATTACACAATTCGTTTCCGGCTCCGACCTTGTATAGGTCCTAATCGTTAAATCGATTTTTGCCAGTAATTTGTTATTCTTTTATGGAAGTAAACAGCATGGTCCAATTGGTCTCCCATTCATTAGTTTTTTCATCAAAATAAGCTTGTTCCCAATGTGCTGTATTCATAGAAGGTTTTTTCCAAACAAACCTCAACTTAATTTCTTTGTCATTAAATACTTCTTTGCCGAAAAATTCTCCAAATCCATTATTAAATTCACCAACGACCTGTTCTTTTAGACCAATTTCTGGATTAGCGGTATCCGCCCAAAAAATTGTCCATTTATTTGATTCGGGATTCAACATTCGTAAACTGAATCCAATAAACTCCTCTCCGAAATAGGAAGTTTTCATTTCGTCCATTAAACCCAATCCGTTTAAAATGCTTTTGGTTTCCATTTCTGCCTGGAATTCAACCCATTCATCACAGTTCTTCAAACGTTCAGACAATCTCCTGTTTAAAACTTTCCATCTTCCAATTAGAAAACTAAAATCATGAATCGCTATCATGTTCGAATTGATTAGGTTTTATCTAAAAGAGTAACAATCTATTTCTTTTGTTCTTACTTATTTTCTCTTTACTGCTAACTAATGTGTTTGGCGTAAAATAAATATGCTCTTCTCGTCCTCGAAAAGTTACAAAGTCTCCTTCAACCAACGATAAAATTCCCGTTGCCAAACTAGCGCATTCGCTCCGCTCAGCACCCAGTGGTTTTCTTCCGGAAGATAGATCAATCGACTTTTGACCCCTTGAAGCTGCGCTGCCTGAAAGGCCTCCAAACCTTGGCCAATCGGAACGCGATAATCTTTTCCACCTTGGATGATTAAGATCGGCGTGTCCCATTTGTCAACAAGATTGATTGGGTTATAGGCACCGTGAGATTTTTGCGCAGCCTCATTTTTTTTATCCCAATAACTTCCTCCTAGGTCATAATTCAAAAAGAACATCTCTTCTGTTGTACCATACATGGATCTCCAATTAAAAATGCCATCATGAGAAATCAAGGATTTGAAACGGCCTTCGTGTATGCCCGCCAGATAAAAAATTGAGTAGCCGCCATAACTAGCACCGATAGCGCCCAATTTATTTTCATCTACAAATGGTTCCTTCGCCATCGCATCGATTGCAGAAAGGTAATCTTGCATATTTTGTCCACCGTAATCTTTGCTAATTTGTTCGTTCCATTCTACGCCAAAACCGGACATGCCTCTTCGAGAGGGAGCAACGATAATGTAACCATGAGCTGCCATTAGTTGATAATTCCATCGAAAGGAATAGCTTTGAGATAATGGGCCTTGTGGTCCACCTTTGCAATAAAGTAGGGTGGGATATTTTTTGGCAGGATCAAAATTCGGTGGATAGATTACCCAAGTGAGCATATCTTTTCCGTCCGTAGTTTTTATCATCCTTTTTTCAACGGTACTCAAATTTAGTTTGGAATAGAATTCGTCATTCACATGTGTGAGTTGACTCATTTTACCACCTGCCACATCAACTGTAAAGATTTCCTTGGCATGATTCATATCGTTACGAGTCACGACCAAAGTATTCCCTACTTGACCAACAATTCCATTGACATCAAAATCTCCATTTGTTAGTTGACGGACCACAGGAAGTTTCTTAGTCATCCCAGGATAGTCCACTACAAACAATTGTTGAGTACCTCCCTTCGGTGCTATGAAATAAATATTTTCTCCTTTTTCTCCCCATTGAAAACTATGAACGGTTTCATCCCATTTTGCCGTAAGGTTCATTTTTCGAAAACCCATGTCAACGATAATATCGTTTTTATCAGATTCATAACCATCAACATCCATGGATAGCCAAGCTAGTTTTCCTTGTTTGGAAAAGGCTGGGCTCGTATCATAGCCATTCATCCCTTCTGTTAGATTGATCGTTGTCCCAGACGCCCTGTCGTAGGAAAAAATATCTGTGTCTGTGCTTAACGTATATTCTCTTCCCTTTTTATCCTTTGTTACATAAATGACTTTCGTTCCGTCCGGATTCCAAATATAGTCTTCTGGCCCTCCAAAGGGTTTAGTTGGACAATGGTAGGGTTTGCCTTGTAAGATGTCGACACCTTCGCCACCACCTTTGGGTTCGATAAATACATGGTTGTACTTGCCATCCGACCAAGTATCCCAATGACGATACATCAGGTCATCATAAATCTGAACATTGGAATTTTGCAAATCGGGATAGAGATCCTTCCCCAGGACTTTATCTATCTTAACTTGATGTTCTACCAGCTGAAGTTTTCCGTCCGGAGAAATTTTATCATCAATAAGGAGACCATCAGTCGAATCTATGGCTTTTGCAGTACCACCAGAAATCGGAATACTAAACAACTGAGAAGTACTACTGTTGTTTTTGGCATCATATCTTTTTACGGAGTAAATCAATGAAGTACCATCCTTGGTAATTCCTTTTGGAGATACTCGACCCACTTTCCAAAGTAACTCAGGGGTTAAGTTTGACTGTGCCATTAGTGATGTTGATAGTAGTAACAGTAAAAAAAGAAGGACGATATTTCTCATCGAATTTTTATTTGTTTAAAAATGTAAGATAGGATTTTCTCCTGCTAACTTTCTCGATCTACGCTGTACTTCCCAGAACCTAGAAAGAAAAGGGCTGCGTACATTAGAAAGTAAAGTAGGGCCATTTCTTTTTTCTGAAACGGATCAGGCCCATGAACAATAAACGCGGCCACTAGCATGGTAATCATTGCTGGAATGGTGGCCCACTTAGTCTTAAATCCTATCAATATGGCTCCTGCGCAAATCACCTCTGCGAATACGGTAAGGACCAAAGAGGCCTCTGGTCCGATGCCCAATGGATTAGCGAAACCCCAATCACCATTGAAAATTTTCATCAATTTTGGTATTCCATGAGCGAGCATAAAACCTCCAGCAGCGATTCTCAAAAGTAGGATTCCAATGTCTTTTTTATTTTCCATTTCGTTTATTTTTTGAAAAGTAAAGATAGGTTTCTGAAAATCAAAGAAATACAAGATAAATGTCCATAGCTTAATGCTAATTTTTATTTCCAACTTTGCAAAGCAGATGATTATCTTGGATTTAATGTAAATTACCAAATGCCAGAGCTACCAGAAGTCAACACTTTCAAATTGTATTTAGAGCGACATGGGTTAAATAATAAGATCAAAAAGGTCAAAGTTTTGGATGATAAGATTATCCGAAATATGACCGGTAAGCGGTTTGCTCAAAAGTTGAAAGGCAGAACGATTGCTGGGACTTACCGAAGAGGAAAATATCTTTTTGCCATATTAGATAATAACCATCATGTCCTTTTACACTTTGGAATGACCGGTGATCTAGTGAGTTATCAAGATGCTACCGAAAGTCCAAAACATGAACGTTTTCATTTTGAGTTTGAGAATGGAAAAAAATTAGGCTTTAATTGCCCAAGAAAATTCGCAAGAATACTTTACCTAGATGACTTGGAAGATTATCTCGCAGAAAGTCAACTGGGGGAGGATGCCCTTGAAATTTCTAAAAAGGATTTTATTGAAAAGGCCAAGGGTAAAAAAGTTAGCATCAAAGGTTTTTTGCTTAATCAAAAAATTTTGGCTGGAGTTGGAAATCTTTACGCCGACGCAATCTTATATCTTTGTAAAATTCATCCCGCTTCCAGAACTGGGGCGCTGTCTAAAGTCCAATTGGGCAAGATTCATAAAGAGATGCAAATAATGTTACAGAATGCCATCGATCGATATGCTACTTATCGGTCTACCGACTCCGCATGGTTTTGGGACTGGCGGGTGGAAGGGAATAAGCCCAAGAAAAATGCTGGCTTAGTGCAAGTAACCAAAGTGGCCGGAAGAACTACATACCATTGTGAAGGCTGGCAAGTTTTATATCATTGAGTGCGCTGTTGGCTGACTAACTCATAGACTTTTTCCAAGCCTACATCTGTTTCTTCTTGGAAATCTTGAATGGTCAATTCTGTAGGGTAGTCTGGATAAATTCCATGACCGGTAACTGGTCCGGTAACTACTTGATCTAATGCCCAAAGTCCCACTCTCATACGCATACCAGTATTCGGCAGTGGAAAATAAGGCGAATGCATGGCGTTTGTTCCATATTTTCCTCCTCCCGTTTCTTCCCCAATAAATACTGCACGACTTTGATCTTTTAAATAGGAGGATACCACAGAAGAAGCCGAAAAGGAATAGCCATCGATAAGCACATATAAAGGCCCATCGTAATGATGTTTAGTCTCAGGTTTCATATTTATATTAACCAAGATCGAATCTTTTCTGGGTTCTTTTTTACCTAGCCTATTTATGCCTAAGCGTACAATTAAATCGGAAAAGGTGGTCATATTTGATTCTTTTTTCCACTGCTTATCAACCTTCTTTTTTCTACGGAATCTTACCTTAAAAGGATTGTTAACTAAAGTTCTAACCAAGTAAAAAGATTCTCCGGCATCTCCACCACCGTTGCCACGTAGGTCAATCACTAAATGCTTCATTACAGGATCTGCTTCCATGGTTTCATAAACCTTTCGGTAAAAACGTTTTCCTTTTTTGCCCGCAAATCTGGGTATTTTTAAAACGACTACGCTACTATCTTTTTTAGATTGATAAAAGCGATAACCCTCTTTTTTGAAAACAGTTTTTAGCGGAGAAGGCTTCTTTGGTTGGATATTTTCTTTTTGCTTTTGTTTATTTTCAAGCTTTCGTAATTTAGTTGCTGCCTTGGAGATTTCTTGACCAGGGATCACTAAATTCTTAAGTCTTCCTAAGCTGTCAATTACTGATACGTTGTATTCCTTGGCGTAGGGAATAATTCGATGATACAATGCAGAAAAACCCTTATCCAAGCTCCTTTGAAAATGTGTTTTATTTCTTCCATCAGAATTAATAGACACCTTCATGGCTTCCATTAAATCTCCAACCGGTTGATCATTTATCGAAATCAATTGATCTCCTCTTGTCAACAAAGAATCTTTATTTTGATAATTTAAAATATAGGTATTGGTGGCAATGGTTTTGACGTTGAAAGGGAGAATGTATCTGGATAGACCTTTTTTTAAGTCTTTCTTATTTTTTTTAAGCAAATGTTTACTAGTACTCATTCTTGAATGTCCGCAACCGAGTTTTTCAAATATTGGAAAACAAAGTGTTCGAAATTCAGCCTCACTCATTCCGTCCTTCAAGTTCCCTTCAATGTCTGCAAATATTTCGTCAAAAGTTTCTTTAGGATTCCATTGAAAGGGTCTGGGATGTATTTCATAAATTCCCTTTTTAATCATTTGTAAATCTTCCATCAAGGCGGACTTATCGTAAGTCTTACCGGGCTGTGCATAAGCAATAGAATAAAAGAAGAAAAAGAGGGAAAGTAGGGTGAGTTGTTTCATATTAGATTCTTGCCGGAAATATATCAAATTAGTAAGGACCAAGCTGCCCTTTAAATAAATTTTAACGGAATGGAAACAAGGATTAGCAATTCTTTGTCAAATCGAATTTTACTTCTTGGCTGATTGCTCCTCTGTTCGATTCCAAACATCTCGTTGAGGAAAAGGAATAACAACCCCGTTTTCTCTAAAAGAATGAATAATTTTTTTACGCAAATCACTTTTTATGTATTCAATATCCCAGAAGTCCTTACTGTAAAAGTGAAGAATGAAATCTAAAGAAGAACTACCAAATTCTTTAAACATTACTGTTGGAGGAGGGCTGTCCATCACGCCAGGGTGACCATTTGCAGCACCCAGCAATAATTTCTGAACTAGATTGATATCCTCCGAATAGGATACACCGACATTAACTTGGAAACGCGCAGAAGATTGGAAGTGACTCCAATTAATTACTTTGGAAGTCACCAATTTGGAGTTTGGTACAATAAGGTCTATTCCATCCCGAGTTACCATCTTGGAAGTCCTTAGTCCTATCCCTACTACCCGGCCAACCATACCATCGATTTCCAATACATCGTCAACTTCTACAGTCCCTTCTCCCAAAAGGATAATACCAGAAAATAGATCATTGAAGGTTTGCTGCAATCCAAGTCCAATACCGACCAAGAGCGCGGCAGAACCGGCTAAAAGTAGCGAAAGACTGATTCCTAGGGATTGAAGACAGATTAAAAAGGTAAAAGTATAGACAACGTACTTGATTAGCTGTAAAAGTGCTATCTGTCTTCCTTTGTCAATTCGATTACGAACAAAGATCTTATGGAAAAGGACATTGGTCAATATCCAGATTAAACCTCTGGCTATCAGCAATATCAATACTATCTCTAACAAATCTAGCGGTGTGATTGTGATCTGACTGAGACGAATGATGGGAAAATCCCATATTTCCATATTGAATAGTGCTTTTTAGATTATAGGGAAAAATAGCCCCTTTTTGCTCCCACTATACAACGTCCATGGCGTAGACAAGATATGTCAACATAAAGGGTAGTGGTACCCAAAACCATGTAGGGTTGAAGATTAATAGGCCTACTGTTGCGATCGTGCTTACTAAAAATAGTAACCACATCGCCTTTCGATTTACTTTAGATTCTGTATTAGAACTCATCGACTGATTTTTTTGCGAAATTAACCCTTTTTCTGCCTTAGTCCAATAGGAAAATCAATTTTTCCAATATTTTCATCCTTTCAGTTGCAACCCTTTTAATACCTGCCCCATCTATCAATAAATAGCTATTGAAATTACATCTCCCCGTTGAAATTACATTGATATAGGATTATATCATATGGATAGCCCGGTCTTGGATGGTTCATTTTTACCCCAGACTCCCAAAACCGATTTTACAAAAAGTCAAAAGATCTGGTTGTCCATTTTTTAATGCCCAATGCAAAACGGCCTAGACATAACCTTCCTTGGATACCTCGCATTCCAGGGCTCGAAGAACTGACCATACATTATTAGAATTTAACCATTAGCAAAGCGCTCAACGCGGTTGGCAGCCTCTATTGCCCAAAAGGACTTTAATTCGAGTGCTTTTACCAGCGTCGAAACAAAGATGGGGCCCTCGCGGGGGAGGGCTCCTGCTTTTGATAACTCCAATAAGGTACCCAAAAATATTTCTATCGTTTATGGGATTATAATTTGCATTTAGAGCTGCTCTTCAAATAGAGCGGCTCTTTTTATTTCCTTACCTTTAGCGAGTAACAAACAATCAATTATGCGTTCTATTTTCTTGATTGCAGGTCTGCTTTGTGTCCTTGCTTGCAATACCGATGCTCCCAATCAAAAATCCAAAATTCCTGAAAATCAAAATTCTGATTCTACTGCTGCAAAGGAAAAAGAAGTTCAATTGACTAAAGAACAAGCGAACTATCTGGCTCAACTTCCGCTAAAATGTATGCAGCAAGAGTATCCAAATAAATTGGGTCAGGTTGTAGGCGATGCCTCAGACTTACAAAGCCCTCGAAGTTTGCATCCAAGTTTTTATGGTTGCTTCGATTGGCATTCTGCTGTTCATGGACATTGGATGCTAGTGGAATTATTAAAGCGTTTTCCGACGATTGAAAATGCGGATGAAATAAGAAAAAAATTAGTCGAAAATATTTCCAAGGAAAACATTCAACAAGAAGTAAAATACTTTGAAGGTAAGTTCAATAAATCCTATGAGCGTACCTATGGTTGGGCCTGGCTTCTCAAACTATCGGAATCTTTATACACTTGGAATGATCCAATTGGTAAAAACTTACATGCTAATCTTGAACCGCTCACTCAATTGATTAGAAATAAATATTTGGAGTTTCTTCCGAAGTTATATTATCCAATCAGAGTAGGAGAGCACACTAATACAGGTTTCGGAATTAGTTTCGCATGGGATTATGCAAAAACATTGAAAGATCAAGACTTGATGAGCCTTATCAGCCAACGGGCCAAAGATTGGTTTATGACTGATGAGAATTGTCCTTTGGTTTGGGAGCCAAGTGGTTATGATTTTCTTTCTCCTTGCTTAGAGGAGGCTGACATCATGAGAAGAGTATTAGCACCGGCAGAATTCGATAAGTGGTTAAATAATTTTTTACCGCAACTTTACGATGCTAGCTTTAAGTTAGCGCCCGGACAAGTTACTGATCGTACAGATGGAAAATTAGTTCATTTGGATGGATTGAATTTTTCTCGAGCCTGGGTTTTGTTTGGGTTGGAGAAAAATGGTTTTGGCCACAAAGAAAATCTACAACGAATAGCGAACGAACATATTAATTTTTCACTTTCAAATGTAGTAGACGGAGATTATGCTGGAGAACATTGGCTAGCAAGTTTCGCTCTTTATGCATTGATTTGTGGAGAGTAAATTGATCGTCTTTTTTTATGTAAATATTAATCAAAAGCCCTAATGAAGCAATATTTGAAAAATATTGGCCCCGGAGCTTTAGTGGCCGCGGCATTCATCGGACCTGGAACAGTTACAGCCTGTACTTTAGCAGGTGTCAACTTTGGTTACGCCTTATTATGGGCAATTGCTATTTCGACAATTGCGACTTTTATTCTACAAGAAATGTCTGCACGGGCTGGGCTAATCTCCGGCCAAGGTTTGGCTGAATTGATAAGTGCTTCTATCCCAAATAAAAGCATTCGCATTTTTCTATTAGGCTTAGTTTTTTCTGCTATCGTCATCGGTAATGCTGCCTACGAAGCTGGAAATTTAACTGGCGGTGTTTTAGGAATGCAAGCTATCCTTCCAGTAAAATTAGCTTCGAAAAAATTATTGATTCTAGTACTAGGACTATTAGCAACTGCGCTACTTTACATCGGCAATTATAAGTTCATCGAACGCATGTTAGTCAGCCTTGTTATTATTATGAGTCTTTCCTTTATCGTAACAGCAGTATTAACTGGGCCAAGTTTGATTGAAATTTTCAAAGGACTTTTTACTTTTCAAAACCCTAAAGGAAGTCTACTTACAGTGTTGGCCTTAGTAGGAACAACTGTTGTACCGTACAATCTATTTTTACATGCTTCGCTCGTTCAGAAGAAATGGTCTGGAGCTGAGGCAATTCCTAAGATGCGTTTTGATGCAGCGATTTCTATTTTCCTCGGAGGTTTAGTGAGCATGTGTGTGATGCTTTGTGCGATTCCGCTCATGGGACAGGAGGTTTCTAGCGCTGCAGATTTGGCAAAAGGATTGACTCCCTTAATGGGGAATGTTTCGAAATACTTTTTAGGCATTGGCTTGTTTGCAGCAGGATTGACCTCAGCGATTACTGCTCCCTTGGCCGCCGCATTTGTGGCTGCCGGTTGCTTTGGTTGGGATAATTCAATGAAGCAAACAAAATTTCGACTGATCTGGTTTCTAATTATTTTTCTGGGTGTAAGTTTTTCCTTTTTGGATTTCAAACCGCTCCAAATAATTCAATTCGCACAAATAGCAAATGGACTTTTGTTGCCAGTGGTGGCAGGAATTTTACTTTGGGTGATGAATAGATCAGATCTATTAGGCAAATATAAAAACACAATCATTCAGAATATTTTTGGTGGGATAGTTTTCCTTTTTGCTTGTTTTCTTGGAGGGAAGGGAATATTCAAAGTAATAAGCAGTCTGTTTTGAAAATAAATATATGGAATTAGCATTCGATATAAATTGTGATTTAGGGGAGGAGAAAAATGTGGAGGCCGCTATCATGCCGCTCATTCAGTCGGCCAATATAGCTTGTGGAGCACATGCCGGGAATGAGGAACTAATTCGCCATTGTATTCGCTTGGCGAAGAAACATCAAGTTAAAATAGGGATTCATCCATCTTATCCTGATCGTGAAAACTTTGGTAGAGTGGTGATGGATATTGCTGAATCCGATTTGTTGAAAAGCTTGAAGGAACAAATTAATTTATTCGTGAAAATTGTCGATGAAGAGTCTGCCAAAATACATCACTTAAAATTACATGGAGCCTTATACAATGAAGCAGCAAAAAATGAAAAATTGTCAAAGGAAATTTTAGAAATGTTGGCGACCTACCCAAAAGAGTGGATCATTTTTTGTCCACCAAATTCCATTTTTGAAAATAAGGCAATTGAATTTGATCGAATAGTTTGGCCCGAAGCCTTTTTGGATAGAAAGTATGAATCCGACGGAAGTTTGAGAGCTAGAAAATTCGCCGATGCCATCTTGCATGATAAACAGGAAGTATTTAACCAGTTTAAAATGTTATTACGTGATCAAAAGGTAATTGCTGCCGATGAACAAACTATTGATTTATCTGCCAAAACATTTTGCATTCATGGAGATCATGACAACTCAGTAGAAATTTTAAATCATCTCAAATCCAAATGGGAAAATGGGCGCTTATAAAATAAATATAAAGCCGCTTGGGGAGAACTTCCTATTGATTGATTGGCCCAAAGAGATCAATCCTGTGATCAGCGAAGAACTACTTCAATTTCAATATCAGCTGCAAGTTAGTTTTCCAGAAGAGATCATTGATTCTAATGCAACCTATGCCTCCCTCTGCGTCCAATATGATTCGGCGAAAATATCTTTTGATAATTTCAAGGAGAAAATTAATTCGGACTATGTTGCATTTAATGCAAAGGCGGAAGCATTTCATACAGTTTGGGAAGTGCCTGTTTGTTATGACCCAAGCTTAGCACCAGATTTGATTTCTTTTAGTAGGGAAAAAAACATGGCTGTGCACCAAGTGATTGCATTGCACAGCAAAGCCACCTATAGAATTTACTTCATGGGTTTTTTGCCCGGGTTTCTTTACTTAGGAGGATTAGCACCAGATTTACATCATCCGCGCAAAACTCAACCTAGACAATCAGTACCTGCAGGTGCCGTTGGCATTGCTGGAGCGCAAACAGGAATTTATCCGCAGGCAAGTCCCGGCGGTTGGAACCTCATCGGACAAACACCCATTCGACTTTTTGATTCCACCCAGCATCCTCCAGTAAAATTTGCCGCTGGGGATGAATTGGTTTTCAAAAGTATTCCATTGGATAGATTCCATGAAATAAAAGAAGAAGTAGAAAAGGGCGAATTTATTTTACCAAAAAAAACAAAAGGAAATGATTGGTAAAATAGAGTTTATTAAACCTGGACTTTACTCGAGTTTACAAGATTTAGGTCGTACTGGATTTAGGCAATTAGCTATTCCGCATGGTGGTGCCATGGATAGTTTGTCTGCCATACGAGCCAATCAATTGTTGAATAACCCATTGGATGCGCCGGTTTTGGAAATGACCCAAATCGCACCGACATTATTATTTCATCAGAATTGTCAAATCGGATTGAGCGGGGCAAAAGGGGAAGTTATTTTCAATGGAGAAGCCACTCCTATAAAAAGAATTGTCAATATAATAAGAGGAGATATTTTAAGTTTTCGTTTTAGCAAAGGACAAAGATTGTATCTCGCTGTCAAAAACGGATTTGATGCAGATTCTTTTTTTGGTTCTTGTTCCCCAATTGCAGGGTTGCAGGAAAAGATGAGATTTGCTAAAGGTGATTTTTTAACCTACGAAGTGGGAGAAGAAGTGGAAGAGAAAAATTCATTTGTGAAGCCAGAAATTTGGACCAAACGAATTGCTTGTTTTGAAGGCCCGGAGTTTCAATTATTAAATTCGACACAAAAGATTTTATTAGAAAATCATCCTTTTTCGATTCAACCGAATCATACTCGAATGGCATTTCCCTTGAATGCGGATCGAAAAGAATTGGTTCATGAGCATTCTATCTTAACAGCTCCAGTTGTTCCAGGAGTGGTTCAATTGACTCCAAGTGGTCAATTGATAGTGTTGATGCGAGATGCGCAAACTACTGGTGGTTATCCAAGAGTGTTGATGCTACCTGAGAATAGTATTAATCAGTTGGCGCAGAAGCGGGTGGGGGAGGAATTCCAATGGGAGTTGATTCAAAGCGAGTAGATAAGGCTTTTTATTTTTTAGTCGATTGTGGCATTTTTTTGCCATTAAAAGGATGCTTATTCGGTGATTTGGCAAATATTTTCCATTAAGGTGCCCAAATCGGCAAATATTTTCCATTATAAACGCTAGATACTAATTGAATAACAATAACTTATCGAATTTCTAGAGAAAAATTAGTGGAAAGCATACTTCTTCTGATACTCATCCATCGGAGTCTTCCCATCAAGAATCATCGAATTATATTTATCCATCCGACTTTATTGAATGATAAATCTCCCCGTATGAATTCCTTCTTTTGATTGAATCTTCAAGAAATAAATTCCCGAAGCTAATTCTGGGAGAACAATAAAATCATTATTAGAATCCAAGTTGTATTCAACCAAAGATTGCCCTTGAAGATTTACTATTTGCGCGGAGCTTCTAGCGAAGGGATTTCCTTGTTTTTTCCTAAAAAATAAATTAGAGTTGTGAACTGGATTTGGAAATAGCTCAAGGTCTTGAAAGTCCAAATCTTTTGTACTACTAAGCTCGTTGTTACCACCAGGGGTATGCCACCAAGTTTCAAAATCACCTGTGCCGTTGGGGATTCTGGCATAGGATTGATCAACCAAAAGCGCTGGAATATTTACATAATCAACCATGGTAAAAGTCCCTTGGTTTTCTTCAAACAAATATAATGTTTCTCCTTCTCCGGAAAGGTTGAAAGTAGTATGCCAATCTCCTTGTTCAGCATCATTGTCTGCCCAAATAACTTGATAGCTGTCCCCCTTTATTTCACCTTTTGGAAAGTTCCACTTGGCAGGTTTTCGAATATTATCTGTTGAATAATAATTTCTGCTATTGTAGGTGGAGTCGCTTAGGTTTATTAA
>CALGJW010000055.1 GCA_937930025.1 uncultured Saprospiraceae bacterium
AAGGGTCCCGATATTTTCGCCAAGTATTTTTTTACCACACCCGGCCCACAGACACACTCTTTGGATGGGTGATTGTAGAAGCCACATGGACAGGGATTCATAGAAGCCACCAGCATCAAGCTCGCAGGAAAATCTACCGAAACCCTTGCTCTAGATATCGTCACCTTCCGCTCTTCCATCGGCTGTCGTAGCACCTCCAAGACTGACCGCTTAAACTCCGGAAGTTCGTCCAGAAAAAGAACACCATTGTGTGCCAAGGAAATTTCACCAGGATTAGGATTGGAACCTCCGCCTACGAGAGCAACATCGCTGATCGTGTGATGCGGAGCACGGAAAGGTCGAGTGGTTACCAAAGAAGCATCTGCTCCTAAAACTCCCGCCACAGAATGAATCTTGGTTGTTTCCAAAGCTTCATCCAAACTTAGTGGCGGGAGTATTGTTGAAAGCCGTCGTGCCAACATCGTTTTGCCAGCACCAGGTGGACCAATCAAAATGACATTATGTCCTCCTGCTGCAGAAATTTCCAATGCCCGTTTTATATTTTCTTGCCCTTTTACATCTGCAAAGTCAACCGCATATTCATGGCGCTTTTTTGCAAAGGCCTCAGCTGCATCATAAACAATCGGCTCCATATCATTCTTCCCTTCTACTACATCAATGGCTTCACGCAATGTTTTTACTCCATAAACTTTTAGGTCTTTTACAATGGCTGCTTCTTTGGCGTTGTCAAAGGGAACAATGATGCCTTTAAAGTTTTCTCTCTTGGCTTGGATGGCAATGGGAAGAATTCCTTTTACGGGACGTACCTCTCCATCCAAACTTAACTCCCCCATGATGAGAAAATCTTTTAGTGGCAAAGAATCTATTTGTTTGGTCGAACCGAGAACAGCCAAAGAAATGGGCAGATCATAGGCTGATCCTTCTTTCCTAAGATTGGCTGGTGCCAGATTAATAATAAGTTTAAGACGTGGAAGTCGAAAGCCCATATTCTTAACTGCTGCCTCAATTCGCTGAAAACCTTCATTGACTGCCTTGTCGGGCAATCCTACCATCCAGTACATTTTCTTTCCCGCGGCTACCGTTCCTCCGGCATTTACTTCGACTGCAATGGTCTGTGCTTCTACGCCTTGAACGGCTCCTGAAAATGTTTTTACTAGCATGATAGTCGGTTATACCTATAGTGGTATTTTCTATCAGGAGGTAAACATGGAAAAGTATAAAATCTTTAGCTAAGCTTCTTTACCAATTGCATAGACTATAAAAGTAACTAAGTGTCTTATTTTCAGGACTTTATATATTCAATATCTTTTCTACTATTTAGTACTAATTTAATCTTAATTAGTAGATAATTTCGGTTCAGACGCCAACAAGTACTAATTTTACATATATTAGTAGTAAATAGTAGCAATTTTAATTATGTCAAAATCTAATCCCATCAATCCTCCGCCTTCTGAAATTGATTTCTCAAAAGACCTTGAAACGATTTCTAAGCTTTCTCATCCAGAGGTAATAGCAACGATAAAAGATTTCAACGATAAATACCTGTATTGGGATGAAGTAATAAGAAGAGAAATTCCAGAAATGATTACACATGAATCATTATGGAAATTGATGAAGCTTAATAGAAAAATAAAATCTAAGAAAATCAAAGTAAGTGAATTGGGTGGATACCAATTTGATTCCAATACAACTGATTTCATATCTAAATCACTTCACAGATTCGATTTAAATTTAGGAGGTGTTTTAGAAGGATCAACAACAATTCCAGAAGGGCAAGGTGATAAGTATATGATTAATGCATTGATGGAAGAAGCAATTGCTTCTTCACAGTTGGAAGGTGCGGCAACAACAAGAAAAATTGCCAAAGACCTTTTAAGGACTGAAAGAAAACCACAGAATATTTCTGAGCGAATGATTGTCAATAACTACTTAACTATAAAAGAGCTTAAAAAATTTACTGACCGAAAATTAACCCCAAGTCTTATCCTTCACATTCATAAAACAATAACTAGTGACACTTTAGAATTAAGTAAGAACGAAGGCAAGTTCAGAACAAATAATAATGTAAATGTAGTGGACGGAATTACAGGAGAAATTTATTATACACCACCAGATTTTAATGAAATTCCACAAGTCATTAATGACATTTGTTCATTTGCAAACTCGAACCAAGGAAATGACTTTATACATCCTATAATCAAGGCAATTACCTTACACTTTCTGATAGGATATTTGCATCCCTTCGTAGATGGAAATGGAAGAACAGCTAGGGCATTATTTTATTGGTATCTTCTTTCAAAAGGCTATTGGCTAGTTGAATTTATTTCAATTTCAAAAACCATATTAAATAGCCCAGCTCAATATTCTCGAGCTTATATTTGCACGGAGAATGATGATAATGATTTAACTTATTTTTATAACTATAATTTAAAAATGCTATCAAGAGCCCTAGAAGGTTTTAGAAAATATATTTCAAAACAAATTAGCAATAAAACAAACATATATGCTCTCCAAAAAATTAAGGATATAAATGAAAGACAAGTAGAAATAATCTTCAAAATTCAAAAAGAAAAGCACAAGATGTTTACAATTAAAGAGGTACAAAATACTTATAACATCGTATATCAAACAGCAAGAACGGATTTACTCAAGCTAGAAAAACTAGGATTTTTGTTTCAAAAAAAGTCTGGGAAAAAGCTTTTGTTTTTCAAAAGCAATCGCTTTGATAGTCTTTTGGATGAAGCTAAAAAAGACGACCTATAACAAGGTGAGAATTAATCACATCTTCGATATTTCACTTAGAGTGAATTCCAACTCATGGTCCGGTTATCACAGAAACCAATCAACTTTTGATAGGCCTCATTTTTTTTCAAAATCTCTTTGTTCCCGACTAGGATTAATTGCTCTCTGGCACGTGTAATTGCCACATTTAATTTACGATCGATTCCTTCATTTGATTTGTTACTGATCATGTTCAGCACATTCCGATTGTTGGTTACCAGGCTGACGATGATGTGATCTCTGGCACCGCCCTGATATCTTTCAACGGTATCAATCGTGATCAGGCTGGTATCAATATTTTCTTTTTGAAACTCTTCCGAGATCTTGGCTATCTGCGCCCTGAATGGTGTGATGATACCAATGGTTTCCTTGGTGAAATCCTTTCCTTCACTCTTGTAAATATTGATGAGTTGTTTTACTAGTTGGACGACTACCTTTGCTTCGTGTTGATTTATTTTTTGTGTAAGGACATCGTCGATTTCTGTGTCTATAAAAACCATTCGGTCTTTTTCCAAAAATTGATACTCATCCTCTGCTCCCGACAAGTTTAGTGGCACAGAAAGTCTTTCAACCTTTTCCAAAATCCCCAACTTCCCATCGTAAAAATGCTCCGCTGCAAAGGCCATAATATCTTGGTGCATCCTCCCCTGCTGTGTCAATATTCCAAAAGACCATGACCAATCATTTTTCAAGGCCTGGTTGTA
>CALGJW010000056.1 GCA_937930025.1 uncultured Saprospiraceae bacterium
GGATTCTTATGGAAATGGCTGGTTTGTCCTAGCTCGGAGTAGAGATAATTCATTTATAGGATAAAATGCAGGATTAAATATTGGAATAATATTTTACTCAGTTAGTATTTTCCTTCAATTTTATTATAAAAATATCTTCTCATTCGCTGTAGCAAATAGAATTCTGGATTTAGAGTTTTATCGCCCTTGTCATTTCTCTTTTTCCTGGAGGACCTTTGATGGATTCTACGAAAAAACCGACGGCTTTCAATCTTCTTTTGACGATACCTTTTGCACAGTAGGTAACGAAGAAACCATCTTGCTTGAGGGCGGTGTACATTTTTTGCAATGATTCAGGTTCCCACAATTCAGGTTGAGCATCGGGAGCAAAGGCGTCGAAGTAAATGATATCAAAACGATTGGAGAAATCAATTTTCAGGGCGTCTTGTTGCAGTTTTTCAAGGGAGAATAAAGCATTGATTTTCTCTACTTTGTTCCATTCCACTTGATGCAATTGAAGAAATTTAGCTTGTTTTTGTTGGAGTAATTTGGGATAATTAAGTTTGGTAGCTTTTTTTAGAGAAATAGGGTAGGCTTCTACCGTTGTATACTGGATGGAGATTTTTCGTTTTTTGGCTTCCAGATAACTGAGGTAGGCATTTAAGCCTGTACCAAAACCAATTTCTAAAATATCTAATTTATTTTGAAGGACTGCTTTCATGCGGAAAGCCGCATCAATAAATACATGTTGAGATTCTTGGATAGCGCCGTGAATGGAATGATAACTGATATCGAAGTCAGTATTGATCAAAGAATGTGATCCATCTTCAGTTAGGATTATTTTGGCTTTTTTCATAGATGTAGTGCTAGTTTTGCAAAAATACAAAACAAGCTGTAAAAATTACTTATGCTTGCGCCCTTAAAATAGCATATACACAAGATATGGAGCCTAGATTAAACCGATGGAAACTAACTTTGTGTGATTGTCAAAGTTAATGGTACTATTTGTAATTGAAAAACGATGCCGAAGCGAAATATTACAGTTTAATTGGAGATACTGGAATATTATCTACCGCTACTTTTAGGATTGTTTTTCCAATAGAAATGTTGTTTGGACATCCGTAGCCTCTGTTGCAAGAAGTTAGGGTAGCTAGAGCAAGTACAAATACTACAAAGGGAACTGATTTTTTGAGATTTCTCATCTTATTGATTTACCGATTAGTGATATGTTGGAACAAAATTATAAAATAAATGTATTATTTCCGAAATATTTCTGTTTTAACGAATATTTTGCGGCATATATTATACTAATGTATAAACTACTGCATAATATTATGCCAATTTACTCATATACAATGTCAAACAATGATATTTTAAGTATCTAATTAGTTTGAATAGAAAATATTTTGCCAAAATGAATATTCATTTAATCGCCATTGGGGGAAGCGCAATGCATAACCTTGCCTTAGCTTTACAATACAATCATCATACCGTTACAGGTTCGGACGATGAAATTTATAATCCAGCCCGAGACAGGTTGGCTGCCAAGGGATTACTCCCGGATAAAATCGGTTGGGATCCTACTAGGATACATCAGGGAATTGATGCAATCATTCTTGGAATGCATGCCCGAAAAGATAACCCTGAATTGCAACGAGCTATTGAATTGGAGATTCCGATTTTTTCCTACCCTGCATTTTTATATCAAGAGGCTTTAGAAAAACAAAGAGTCGTGATTGCAGGAAGTCATGGTAAAACGACAACAACCTCTATGGTTTTGCACGTTTTGAAATACCTTAAGCGTGATTTTGACTATTTGGTCGGAGCGATTATAGATGGATTTGATACAATGGTGCGCATTTCTGACGCTGAGGTTATGGTCTTAGAAGGGGATGAGTATTTATCCTCCCCTTTGGATCTGCGGCCTAAAATTATGCACTATAAGCCTCATCTTGCGGTCATCACAGGAATTGCTTGGGACCATATCAATGTATTTCCAAGTTTTGAAGGCTATGTTGCTCAGTTTGAAAAATTTATTGAGACCATTCAACCAGGAGGAAAACTCTTTTACTACAAAAACGATCCGCATCTTCAAAAAATATTGAAGGGTCGGGCGTTTGATTTTGAGGTGATTCCTTATACTGCTTTTCCGGCGCTGATCGCTTCGCAAAAGACGTATTTATTGACGGATAAAAATGAAAAGCTTCCATTGGCCATATTTGGCACCCACAACTTGGAGAATCTAATGGCGGCATTTTTACTTTGCCAAGAGCTTGGAGTATCGGAAAGTGAATTTTATGAAGCTATTCAAAGTTTTAAAGGAGCAGCGAAGCGTTTGCAAGTTTTGCATCAAACGGGGCAATCCATTGCTTTTCAAGATTTCGCTCATGCGCCTTCTAAATTGAAAGCTACCGTCAAAGCAGTGAAGGCTCAATACGCCGAACGCCAATTGGTCGCTTGTATGGAATTGCACACCTATAGTAGTTTGAATAAAAAATTCTTCCCAGAGTATACCAATTCGATGGAGGAAGCAGATATTGCGATTGTCTTTTATAGTGAGCATACCTTGAAAATGAAGAAGCTACCTAGCTTTACAAAAGCAGAGGTGAAGGCGGCATTTAATCATCCTAATCTACTTGTGATGACGGATAAAGAGGAATTAATCAACTATCTATCAAAAGAGCATTGGATCAATAAAAATCTATTGTTGATGAGTTCGGGAACTTTTGGAGGAGCAGATATGAAAGCTCTAGGTGAGATGATCAAATAGAATGA
>CALGJW010000057.1 GCA_937930025.1 uncultured Saprospiraceae bacterium
TGCTATAAAGGGATTGGGCAGAATGTACATAGAGTATGATGGTTCTTTGAAATTTAACCAAACTATTCAAAATCAACGATTTAACTTTGAAAATCTTCCAGAGTTGCACTTCAAACCTCTAGTACGTGAATTTTCGAGTTCAAATTCTGTAGTATCCAAGGGACAAAGTCCATCTTATCACAGACGGAGGAAAAAAACCCAGAAAACAAAATGGAATATTCGATCCGAATATATTCCAGCTATTGTCGGAGTAGGTTGTTTTTTACTAATCCTTGGTTTTTATTTTTTGATTCCGAAGCAACCCAATTTTGCAGAACAGAGCCTAGCGGATAAGGTAAGAGTGGAAAGAGTAAATCAAAGACCTTCCCATGAGTTAAATTTATCTTTGGCTAAAGACACCTTTACAGATATTAATTTGGTAGATCGCCAGCTGTTGGCTGAGATAGAAACGGCATTTGATTCTAGCGAATTTGGCTCAACTGCTATTCTTGAGGAAGTTTTACCTAAAAAAGGAATAAGTAAGCCATTGGCAAATCAGGCAATAATAATAACTGGTGCCTACAAAAATTACGAAGGAGCAAAGCGTAAGATCAACAAAATCATTGAATTAGGATTTAATCCTTTTCAGGACAAAAAGGGAGAACTTCATCGTGTGGGAGTTATCTTCCCTTATAACAAGGAATCAGAGGTTGACAACATGTTAGCTAAAATAAAAGCTGATTTATCCCCTAGCGCTTGGGTAATGAACTAAGTCCACAGAATTATATTCTTTTTAGGTACACCTTTAAGCTTTAATTCCAAATTAAATTCTTTTAACTCTTTTATTTAATCACAAAAGGTCCTACTTTTGCGTTCTAATTATATAAAAAGCTAATGTTACCACTCATTCCTAAATTGAATCACTCTGACAGCTCGCAGTTTTTTCTGTTGGCGGGTCCTTGTGCTATAGAGGGACGAGATATGGCAATGAAAATAGCTGAGCATTTAAAATTGCTAAGTGATGAATTCAAGGTTCCCTTAATATTCAAAGGATCTTACAAGAAAGCGAATCGAACTAAACTGGATTCATTTACTGGAATTGGAGATGAAAAAGCATTGAAAATTCTTGCTGAGATAAGTGCACAATTTAACATTCCAGTAGTCACAGATATTCACACAGCAGCAGAAGCCGCTATAGCAGCCGAGTTTGTGGATGTCCTACAAATACCTGCTTTTCTTTGCCGCCAGACAGATCTTTTGATCGCTGCAGCCACTACGGGCAAGCCCGTAAATATCAAAAAGGGACAGTTTATGGGGCCTTCTGGGATGAAATTTGCTATAGATAAGGTAGCAAGTCAATCTAATGCCGCAATAATGCTGACTGAACGTGGAACTATGTTCGGTTATCAAGATTTGATAGTTGACTTTCGAAGCATACCTGAAATGCAAGAATATGGTAACCCTATTATTCTAGATTGTACACATTCTCTTCAACAACCTAATCAAGGATCCGGCATAACTGGTGGAAAACCAGCCATGATCGAAACTATTGCAAAAGCGGGAATAGCAGTAGGAGTTGACGGACTGTTCATAGAAACACATCCTGATCCATCCAAAGCTAAGTCTGATGGAGCGAACATGCTTCCTTTGCATAAATTTCGAGATTTATTAAAAATAACAACAAATATTAGGTCAGTCACAAATAATACAGTTAATAACTTGTAAATACTGGCTTTTATTAAAATATTATATTAATTTAACCTTAATCCCAATTTAAAAAGCGTATGAAGACATTTAAAGCTAATGCAGTTCTTTTTCTGAGTTTGATCATGGCGACCGTTTCAATTGCCCAACAAGCTGAAAAAAGTCTAGTAAAATCCTTTAATCTACAAGGAAATCAAACCTTGGTATTGGATTTAGGAGGTCAGGTTGATGTTCAAACTTGGTCGAGCAAAACTGTTCGAGTTCAAATGAACATCTCACTTAAGAATCGACCAGTCACCTTTCTAAAAGGAATGATTAGTGCTGGAAGGTACAATCTTACGGCTAGCCAAGAAGATAACGGCTTGAAAATCAGCTCTCCAGGAATGGAAAGAGCGGTAAAGTTGAGAACTGGCGAGTTACAAGAGCACATAGCATATATAGTATATGCTCCAGAAGATATCGAGGTTATTTTAACAAATGAAGCCTCTTCTCAACTAGAATTGACAGATCTTTCTAATAAGATTAAGTAAGATTTCGAACAAATTGAGCGTTTTTAAAGGGCATGACAAGGAAATTCCCGTCATGCCCTTTACTATTACTTGAAATAACAATAACTTACAGCTTCCCCATTCGCAAAAGACAAACGTAATGAACAAAAGACTAAGCTTATTAGGCTTCCTAGTTTTGCTAGGAATCTGCGCTAATGCTCAATTAACTAAAACTTTTCACCAATCTTTTGAGATCGATTCAATCGATCACTTTAACCTGAATATCGAAGGGGATGTTACCATTAACTATTGGGCTGGCAATACTATTTTGACTAAGACTGAAGTCGAAATTTATAACGCCTCTCCTAACCTTTTCAAGCACTTTGTAAAAGTCGGTCGCTATGACTTGGAATTTTTAGAAACTGGGAAAAACGGAACCTTAAAGCACAAACAGCTGGAACGCAAGCCTATTTATACCGCTGGCCAGGAATGCTGGGAAGGAATAAAGCTTGAAATTTATATTCCGGATGTATTTAAGGAAAAATCTGATATTCAATTCGCTCGGAATCTTCCCGAAAAAGACGTTAAGTCCTAAATAGTTTTACATTATTCTTCTCAATTGACAGGTACTAGCTAACGACAGATGCCTATCTTTGTGCATGCCCGAAATTTTAGAATTTAAGGTCAAACCTGCGGACATCGATAATTGGGAAAAGATCCGACAATTGTCGATCCAAAAAAGCAAGCTATCTGTTCCTAATATCTCTTTTGTAAAGTTACTTAAGCGATCTATCGACGCCCGAGGTCGATCTCCACTTTATTTATTACGTGTTCAAGTTTTTTCAATTCAAGAAGAAATTCCGATTTCACCTAACCATATTTCAAAGCTTAGGAAAAGTAATTCACTTCAAAAAAAAGTAATTGTAATTGGTGCAGGTCCAACTGGTTATTTTGCGGCCTTAGAATTATTAGAATTGGGAATAAAACCAATTATTATTGAACGAGGAAAAGATGTCCAAAGGAGGAGAAGAGATCTTAAAGCTATTCAACAATTAGGTGTTGTGGACCCTCATTCAAACTATTGTTTTGGAGAAGGAGGTGCAGGAACATATTCAGATGGAAAATTATATACTCGCTCACATAAACGAGGGAGCATCGAAAAGGCATTGCAACTTTTGGTCGAACATGGCGCACAAGAAGATATCTTGGTGGATGCACATCCTCATATTGGTTCGAATAAACTTCCAAAAGTGGTTGCTAATATTCGTCAAACGATTTTAGATCATGGAGGAGAGATTCACTTTGACCATTGCGTAACAGATTTTTTAATAGAAAAGGGGAAAATTATTGGTGTACAAATCAATGGAGCGTCTGAATTATTAGGAGATGCATTTATTTTAGCAACGGGACATTCCGCTAGAGATATATATGCTCTTTGTCAACAACGTGGAATTCGTTTGGAATCAAAACCGTTTGCGATCGGAGTTAGAATAGAACATCCACAACCGCTAATTGATGAAATACAATATGGACAAAAAAAACGCGAAGATGGACTTCCGGCTGCCAGTTACAAACTAGTTAGTCAAGTAAATGGTCGAGGTGTTTTTTCCTTTTGTATGTGTCCTGGTGGGCTTGTTGTGCCCGCCGCAACGGCCCCTGGAGAAATCGTCGTAAACGGAATGTCATTGTCTAGAAGGGATTCTCCTTTTGCCAATTCAGGAACAGTCATTGCGGTTGATGAAAAAGATTTTAAAGATTTCAAAGAAGAAGGTATTTTCGCAGGAATGTATTTTCAAAAGTCAATCGAACAAAGTATGTTTGCCGCAGGTGATGGCACTCAAAAAGCACCTAGTCAAAGACTTACAGATTTTGTGGAAGGGAGACAATCCAAAAGCTTACCAGACTCCTCTTATATTCCCGGGCTTATTAGTAGTCCATTACATGACATTCTTCCCAATTTCATTTACGAACATTTAAAAATAGCCGTAAAAGACTTTGGGAAAAAAATGAAAGGTTATTTTACAGAGGAAGCAAATGTGATTGGCACCGAGAGTAGGACTAGTTCGCCGTTGCGCATTCCCCGGTCACCAGAGACTTTAATGCACCCTGATGTCGAAGCCTTCTTTCCGGCAGGAGAAGGTGCAGGGTTTGCTGGAGGAATTATCTCTGCTGCGATGGATGGACAGCGAGTAGCACGAGCAGTGAAAGAATTTTTAACCTAAGCGAATAACCAATGAAAGACACTATAGATTTAGTAGGCCGAATTTTTTTATCCTTTATCTTTCTTTTTGAAGCATATGATTCCTTGGCTTTTTTCAAAGCGACCAAAGGTCAAATGATAAGCTATGGAATTACTTGGCAAACCGAGACACTACTCTACCTAGCCATATTTATTTTAATTCTTGGAGGTGCCCTTCTTTTGTTAGGCTATCGCTCTAGTTTTGGCGCACTACTATTGCTGCTATATTGGATTCCTGTAACTTTCATATTGTATTCTTGGTGGAATGATCCGATTGAATTTAGAAGAGATAATTCTATTCAGTTTATGAAAAATCTAAGTATCGCAGGAGGTTTATTAATTGTGATGGTGAATGGCAGTGGGAAGTATAGTATTAAGCGATTATTTGCAACGACGAAAGTAAGGCGGAGGTGAAAAAAGGTTTTATTTTCTTGATCTTAGGTCCATTAACTTTTGTCTTTTTGATTTTTTAAAATGGTCAATATTTCTATTCACAAATTTTCGAGCTAACCGAGTATGCTCTAATGAATGGACTCTCCGCAAAATTTACAATAAACTGCATCATCATCGTGGCCTTCTTGTGAGCAATTTTTACAAGCTTGGGTATTTAGGCTTAATGGTTTTTGATTCTTAGTTTTAGGATTTACCATTTCTGCAGAAACGATTCCAGTCGGAACAGCAATAACAGAGTAACCTAAAATCATAATTAGAGCAGCAATAAATTGACCCAATGGTGTTTGGGGTGCAATGTCTCCATAACCCACGGTTGTTAAGGTAACAATGGCCCAATAAATGGATCGAGGAATACTTGTAAATCCAGAGTCAGGTCCTGCTTCGATCAAATAGATAACCGAACCCATGATCACAACCATGATCAAAATAAAACTTAGGAAGACAAAAATCTTTGCTCGACTTGCTCGCAAGGCTTTCATTATTTCAAAGCCACCACTTACGAAGGACACTAATTTGAAAATTCTGAAAACCCGCAATAATCTCAAGGATCGTATGACAATTAAGTATTGTGTGCCAGCCAAAAAGAACGAAAGAAAGAAAGGTAAAATAGACAGTAGATCAATGATCCCAAAAAAGGAAAAAATGTATTTTTTTGGTGACAGCACAGAATAAATTCTAAGAAAGTATTCGGCAGTAAAGAAAATAGTGAAAGCAAATTCCAGCCACCAGAATAAATTGGCGTGAATTCCATTGATACCTTCAACTGATTCTAGCATTACAGCTAGAACGGAACCAAGAATGGCTATTAGCAAAATGATATCAAATAATTTCCCTGAGGGAGTGTCTGCCTCAAAAATTATCTCATGAAGATTTTCCTGTAAAGGGCTTAAATGCTTTTTTTGGTTAGAAGCCATTCGCGAAATTAAATAATGCTAGGGAATTACAAGGATATGGCTAAGAAAAGATATAAAACTAATTTTTATAATATGATCCACCTTTCTGTATCTTTAAACTGCTAAACTTATAACCGGAACATATGATTAACGCTATAATTATAGAGGACGAGCGCCATGGCTTGGACAACCTGAAGAATTTACTTGCCAAATATTGTCCCCAAGTAAAAGTCATTGGAGACGCTGGTAGTATAGAAACAGGCCAAGCATTATTTTCCAATATCACTGAAAAAGTAGATGTAGCCTTTCTGGACATCAATTTGCCGGATGGTCTTGTTTTTCAACTATTAAATGCACTGGGTAAAATTGATTTTGAAATCATTTTCGTTACGGGATTTGAGAAATTCGCCATTAAAGCCTGCAATTACAGCTCTATAGGCTATGTGCTCAAGCCAATCGATCCTGACCAATTGGTGGAGGCAGTATCACGGGTTAAGAGTTTTCAGACAGAGAATGGAAAAATTAATCAAAGGGTAGATCTCTTTAGCCAATATTATAACAATCCCAATAAATTCGAGAAAATGAGCATTGCCGCTCAAGATGGGATTTACTTCATCAACATTAAGGACGTGGTTCGATTGGAGGGAGAAGATAATTATACCCACATCCACATGAAAGCAGGCAATAAGCTGACGGCTTCCAAAACCATTAAATCCTATGAAGAAATGCTCGTTGGGGTAAATTTCTATAGAGTTCACAAAAGTCATTTAGTAAATCTCAACTATCTCAAGAAGTTCGTCAAAGGAGATGGAGGTTATATTATCATGGATGATGATAAACAAATAGCGGTATCTAGAAGGCGAAGAGCAGCATTTATGGAGCAAATGAAGAAGCTTCAAGAAGAGATATAAACAATTTTCACATTTTAAAATATTAACTTAATGAGCACAAATGTTATACCTAATTTGCTATAATTCAATATTTTAAACATTAAAACTTGTATTTTTAGCCTATTAATTATACATTTGGCTTCTAACTTTGCAGTAATTCTTGCGTATAAAATCTTTGAAGGAAGGCCAGAAGCCTTTAAATTGGGCCTAGAATACGCAAATAACTGACTTTAAAGCGAACGATTATGGAAAATTTAGGAGGAAAAATAACCTTAAAGCTTGGATCATTGGATGGAGACTTCCAATTGATTGACCCTAAATCCATGACCAAAATCACTGGTGGAAAATCTTATACTACCCCTCCTGTATTTGCGAATACATGCGGCGGTATCATGCCCTCATAAACAGTAAACCTAAAATCTATTTAAAAAGGCCACATTGTATAATGTGGCCTTTTTTCGTTTTATCTTGTCACCCATATGGCTCAACTAAGTGTCAGTCTTCCCAAGATCAAACAGCTTGAAGCACAACTCTCTGGCCCTTTGTCAGAAGAGCAGCAACTCTCTGCCATGGATCGACTCACCGGTTATTTTATCTATACCGATATTTCGAAAGCCATGGCTCATATACAAGAGCTCAAACGCTTGGTTGAAAAAATTGGGAATCAAGAAGATAAATTGAATTTCCATTGGTATGCTGGCCAACTTGAAAATCAACTTTATAACTTCGAAGATTCAGCCACACATTTTGAAGCCGCGCAGAAAATTTCCCAGGATATTGGCGATATCAATCAACAGGTTGAAATCATGATCGATGGTTTAGGTACCTACATCAATCTTGGTGAATGGGAAAAAACCAGAGCTATGATTCTGGAGGCAGAAACATTGATGGCTCAGTTTCCCAATGAAAATTTTACTCCTCGCCTACTCTGTCGTTTTGCTTTTTTGAATTTGCATTTGGGGAAAATGCCGGAGGCGCTAGAAGCGTTTAAAGAGGCAGAAAAATTAATGGGAGCATTGCCGCGAACAAAAAAGATCAAGGACTATTATTTTCTGACTTTAATTCATGCGGGCATCGGAAACATTCATCAACGAACAGGAGATCTTGCTACCTCTATAAAGTCCTACCTAAAAGTAGTAGACCTATGTAAGTATCTCGAAATGAAAACCAGACTAAGTTGGCACTATCTAAATGTAGGTAATGGATTCTTGGCGCTGAATGACATGGTAAAGGCGGATGAATATTTTCGTGAGGCAATAAAGATAAAAGATGATCTCAGTAAAAAAGCGCGAGCCGGTGCTTTTGCCAATCTAGGTTACATTTCTTTTACGAATAATAATTTTGAAGAAGCGGTTAGCTTATTTGACGAAGCCGAAGAGTTGTATAAGGAAAATGCCGTAAATGATTTTCGAAACTTTTCTATTATTGCCAATTGGAAGGCACGTCTTTTTGCAAAGCAAGATCAGCCAATAATGGCTTTGGAAAAATTTAAGGAAGCTTTCAAATATGCAGAAGAGGGCGAAGACTACAAACAAATGGCAGAAGTCTGTTTAGAAGTTGCTCGTTTTTATGCGGAGCAAGACGATTTCGAAGAAGCTTATAAATATCAGTTGATGCATTCACAAATGGAACAACGATATAGGGCGGAAGAAAATCGAAAAAGTTTGATGGAGTTGGAAGTGAAGTATGAAGCGGAGGCAAAAAAGCAGGAGGCTGCCATGCTTAGATTGGAATCGTCCAGACTTGCATTAAAAGCGCTTCGCGCGCAAATGAACCCACATTTTTTACACAACTGTCTAAACGCCATTCAAAGATTTATTACTTCCAATGATACTGATTTAGCCGCAAGATATTTGGCCAAATTTTCGAGACTGATGCGCCAAAGTTTAGAATATTCTGACATGGAAATTATCAGCATGGAGAATGAAGTTCATTTCTTGGAGGATTATTTAGATATATTTCAGAAGCTCCGTTTTGAGCAATTTACCTACGCCCTAGAAGTAGACGAGGAACTGGAGGAGGATATTATGGGAATTC
>CALGJW010000058.1 GCA_937930025.1 uncultured Saprospiraceae bacterium
ATTCGAGTTAGTGTTAATTTGTGGAATTCGTGGCCACCTTCACCGAATTTACGACCTTATTCCTCCGCCTCCGCTTTTTTCAGCTTCAAGTCCCGATTCACTGCAATACTCGCATTTAACTCAAAACCAACTAATAACACAAAAGCATTAATCTGAATCCACAGCATTGTTACTATGATCGTCCCAATAGAACCATATAGCTTATTGTAAGTATCAAAGGCCTCTACGTAGTAAGAAAACAGTAAGGATGAAACAAGTGAAAGAAGCGTGGCGAGCGTAGCACCAGCAGAGAAAACTCGAAACCGTCTGAAAGTAGCCGCCCCATATCGGTAGATGGAAGTAATCACGAAATAAAAGAATCCTATTACTATTATATATCGCAAGCCATTTAATAGGAAAGATTCAAAGCCGGTTATTTGAAAACGTTCCAGCAAAGGATGAAGAATCATTTGTCCTAGGATTACTAAAAGCACTGAGGCAATCACCAACAAGAAAATCAAAAAGGTTAAGCCTATGGCAAGGATCCGTTTCCAAAAGCCAGATCTCCTTTTGAAAGTATGCGCATAACTTTTATCAAAGCTATTCATCATACTCATTACACCATTGCTCGCAAAAAAGATAGCCAGAACAAAACCAATAGAAAGTAATCCAAATCTTGGATTCAGCGCGACATCTTCTACTGTGTCAAAAACGCCACCCGGGATTAATTCTTTGAATTGCAATCGAAAGGTGGTTAGTAAACTTTCGAAATTTTGACCGCTTGGGAAAAACTTCAAAAAGTACTTTTCCAAAATGGGAAACATAGTGATTAATGAAATCAACGCTGGAAAAAGGGATAGAAAAAAGCTAAATGCTATAGCGTTTGCTCGAACAATTAAGCGTTGATCTTTGATCTCATTAAGGATGAAAACTAGGACATCATAGATCGGAACACCAAAGAAACCAGGCAAAGAATTGGTCTTCATCCAGTCGATTATCCATCGAATGAAAGGGAGTTGATAAATGCGGTCTTTGATATTCCTGATAGAGGGTATCTTCATAACTAGAAATGGGGTGCCAGCAAATCTAATAATACTTTTGGTGCTGGTATCCTTTTCTTTGTACGAGCATGAACAAAACAAAGTTTTACTCGACCTCCATTGACAACGTTACCTTCCTCATTCTTCAATTCCATATGGAAGGTTATACTCTGGTCGGGTAACTTTCTAAGGCTGGTTTCTATAGTAATCAAATTATCGTACAATGCAGGTCTGATAAAGCGACATTCCATGTTCACCACTGGCATCATCACCTCATGCTCCGTTTCCATTTTGTCGTAGGTTAAACCTAAGGAGCGCAAGAATTCTACACGCCCAACTTCATAGTATTGTGCATAATTCCCATAATAGAGATAACCCATTTGGTCGGTTTCTCCATAGCGTACACGAAGGGAAGTTTTATGACTGATCATCGGTTTAGGATCTCTCCAGCGGGCAGGTCATGCAGTGCGAACCTCCACGAGCTCTGGATAATTCATTAGAAGGAAGATTGATGATAGTGTTTTCGATATCCTCAACTTTAACTATACCAGTTTTCAACTGTCTCAGTAAATCTTTTGCGTGAATAGTTTTGAATCCGAATTCTTGAAATGCTTTTTCCGTTTTTGGATTACGGTCATAAGTCAGTGCAACTCCAGGTTTAAGCGCGACAAGATTACAACCATCGGTCCATTGCTCTCTTTCCTGATAAGGGGATATACCCAATCCTACAGGAATAAACTTCATGAGCGGATTGATCTGCTTTTTAAAGAAATCAGCCACGGAAGAAAACTCCCAAGAGGTTCCATCATCCCGGTGAACAATTACATTAGAGCCTAGACCATCCATTATGATCGGCTTGTAACCACAAATGTGGTTTTCGTCCACCATAGTAAAAAGCGTATCAATGTGCATGAAGGAACGGTTGCTAGGTATGTTTATTTGAACCACATTTTTGATAACCCCTTTTTCAAATAGTACCTTTTTCAATGAATGAAGGGCATGTTCGTTGGTTCTTTCTGAGCAACCAACTAATAAGTAGTCTTCATTAATGATCATGATGTCTCCTCCTTCAATGGAAACATTTTCCCCTCGCTTGGACGGAGGAAATTCATCTATGGTATTTAGATTAATAATTTTCCCTTCTTCATGGAGATAGCTAAAGAGCGGGTGAGCCCAGAAAATGAATCTCGTTAGAAAATTTTCCCTTGCTCTAGCGACCTTAGCAGCTTTGGTCAAAATAACATGGTCATTCACCGTAACGGCGATATCTCTAGTAAAAATGAAATTTGGAATCGGATCGAATAAAATATGGTCATCCTGCTTGTAATATCCAGTGATAAGTACTTGGGCCAAGGTTTCGTTGTCCAAACTTTCTAGTAATTCCCCGAATGACTTAGGTAATTCTTCGTAATCCACGATTACTTCAATGATGTGTTCTCTTTTCTCTGGAGTCCCGGACAATGCCTCTTGTAAAAGTGTCTGTGTTTCGAGCACATTTTCATCACCAACAAAAGCTTTGAGTATTTCTGTGAAAATGTCGTGCTCCTCCTGCATAGAAGAAAGGTGGACTATATCGTCGAAAAGCAATTCTTCCGCCTTTCTTGGGCTAATTCTGCTAATTCCTTCATCCGGACGATGAACGATTACTTTTTTTAACGGCCCTATTTCATTTGGAACGTGTATTGGTTGACTCATAAATGTTAGGATATTCCTGATTTTCGGCAAAAATAGAAAATAGAAGCTTAGGAAACTGGAATATAGTGATATAAACCTTTGTCATCTTGGCGGTCTGGAGGCTTTTTTCTTATTTTACATCTTGTCTGTAACGCTTTTATTTAAGGTACGATATGTTTGAAAAATTAAAGTCTCTATTTGTAGTCGATGATGAGGAATTTAAACGAAAAGTCAGTGGTAAAGAGCCAGTTGAAAAAACTGTAGCACCTACCTCAGTGCCAGAAGTAAATGATACTTCGCCTCCCACGACAAATACTCAGACTGAACCAGTCAATGTGGGGCCGGGAGAAGTTACAGATAAATTCACAAATATATTGTTTGGAGCCATAGAAAAGGCCAATAAGGAAGGTTTCGATTATTTGGAATTTAGAAATTCATTGAATTCATTGAAAAAAATGGATATGGACGAGGCCACCAGGTTTAAGTCGGCCTTTGCCATGGCGCAAACAATGAAGGCTTCTAGCGAAAAATTGATTTCATCTGCAGAACAGTATTTGAAGATTTTAGGAAATGAAGAGCAGAAATTCGGGCAAGCCCTAATCAACCAAAGAGATCGTCAAGTTGGCGAAAAACAACAACAGCTCCAACAGCTGAATAAGTCTATTCGTGCCAAGGCGGAGCAGATCCAAAAATTGTCTAAAGAAATTGAACAAGATCAGGTTCAATTGAAGAAGGTAGAAATAGATTTGCAAAATGCCTCTGGAAAAGTGGAGCAAACAAAATTAAACTTCGTAGCATCTTATAAGATGATCGTCTCACAAATACAGGGAGACGTAGAAAAAATGAAGCAATATTTAAAATAATCGGTTTATTAATCAGATATAGAATTTAATGAGTAAAAGCAGTCGTAAATCATTTTGGAAAAAACCTGAAGGGGTCACCGGTGCATTGGTAATGGGTGGCCTACTTATCGGTGGTGGGTTTTTAGTCGCAAACTCCATTGCAGCGATCACTTCGTTTCTAGGTACCGTTCTCGGACTTACTGTAACACTCCTCGCACTTGGTGCAATCATCTACATGGTGCTTGATCCAAAGATGCGTAACCTAGTGAGTTACATGTATAAGTCAGCTATGCGTTGGATTACTGGACTTTTTGTGCAAATGGATCCGATTG
>CALGJW010000059.1 GCA_937930025.1 uncultured Saprospiraceae bacterium
CAATACGCTATCAAACATGGGATTACTTAGTCGTTTTATTGGGATGCTCACAGATAGCCGTAGTTTTTTATCCTTTCCAAGACATGAATACTTTCGAAGAATACTTTGTAATCTTATTGGGCAAGATGTGGTCAACGGAGAACTTCCAAATGATATAAATTGGTTGGGTACTATAGTAGAAGACATTTGCTACAATAATGCCAAGCGATATTTTGATTTTTAATTTTGGAAAACCCCAAATGAAATTAAATCTTGATGTAGTTTCTCAGGGGTTTCAAAGTGAACAGCCTGATAGCCACATTTTATTGCGGCTTGGACATTTCTTTCTGAGTCATCAATAAAGAGGGTAGTGGAAGGGTCGATTTTAAATCGCTCTGCCGTTAATTTGTAAATATCTGGGCTGGGCTTTTTCATTCCTTCTTCTCCAGAAACTAGTATGTCTTCAAACCAACCTAAAAATGGAAATAATTTTCGAGCGATGGGAAAGGTTTGAGCCGACCAGTTGGTTAATGCATAAATGGGTAGATCACCTGTTTTTTTTAATGTCCTGAAAATATCAACGGTCCCTTCAATAGGTCCATTTAGCATTTCCTGCCATCTAAAGAAATAGGCTCTTATTTCATTTTTGTACTTTGGATGTTTCTCGATTAAAATGTCAATAGCTTCTTCAAAGGGTCTGCCCGCATCTTGCTGTTCATTCCAATCCATTGTCGCTACTTTAGAAAGGAAAAATTCCATTTCGTCCAAGTCTTCAAATATTTTTCTATAAAGAAAACGAGGGTTCCAGTCAATCAATACGCCTCCTAAATCAAATAAAATGGTTTCAATTTTCACGATTATACTTTTTTGTGTTTCCACTTTCCTTTGCGAAACAAATAAATAGACAAAACGGCCAATAGAGCCTCACTTGCAGTGATTGACCAATATACACCTACGGGCCCCCAATTTAGCAAATGTGCAAGAGAATATGCCAAAGGAATTTCTACAGCCCAAAAGCAAATCAAATTCATATAGGTAGGTGTCAAGGTATCTCCTGCGCCATTGAAGGCTTGTGATAACACCATTCCATAGGAAAAGAATACATAGCCAATGCTAATAATTTTTAAACACTGCGTTCCAGCTTCAATAATTTCCGGAACATCTGTAAAAAACATCATTAGATTTTTGGCAAATATGAAGTAAATCACACTTACTGAAAGTAAAAAGTACATATTGTACTTTGAAACTTTCCAGCCGACTTCTTCAGCAGTTTCTGGTTGATTCGCTCCAAGATTTTGTCCTACTAGGGTTGCCGCAGAATTAGCCAAACCCCAACTAGGTAAAATAGTGAATATCAAAATGCGTATCGCAATCGTGTAACCCGCTATTGCCTCTTCACCAAAGTCAGCTATGATTCTCATTAAAAACACCCAGCTTGCAGTCGCGATTAAATATTGAGCGATGGTTCCTGAACTAAGTTCAATTATTTTTTTCACCAACCTTAAATTAAGGTGGAAAATTTTACTTGTGACTCGGATGATACCAGATTTACCAATGAGTAAATACAATTGAAAAAGTACACCAGTACCGCGGCCAATCATTGTTGCCATCGCAGCACCTTCAATTCCCATTGCTGGAATAGGTCCAAATCCAAAGATTAATATTGGATCCAAAATAATGTTCAAAATGTTCGCGAGCCAAAGGGATTTCATCGCCAGAAAGGCATTACCTGCTCCACGAAAAATTCCGTTCAATAAGAACAATAATACGATCACTATATTGGAACCCAATAAAATACGCGTGTAACCAACTCCCTCTTCAATCAACTCGGGACTTCCTCCCATCAGCGCCAATATGTTTGGCGCAAACCAATATCCCAAGATGCCTATCACAACGCCACAAATAATACCTATAAGTAAGACTTGCTCTGCAGCACGGGAAGCAGCTTCTGGATTTTTTTCTCCAATCCTTCTAGCCACTAAGGCAGTTGCAGCAACAGAAATTCCTATTGACAGGGCATAAATCAAAGCCGCTACACTTTCTGTTAGTCCAACTGTGGCAACCGCATGAGTGCTGATTTTCCCAACGAAATACACATCCACTATAGCAAATAGTGCTTCCATCAACATTTCAAGTATCATTGGAATAGCAAGAACAGCAATAGCATGTCTGACACCTAATTTGGTGTAGTCGCGCTCCTTATCGCTAAAGGCCTCCTTTAGAATATTGACAATATTTAAACTCATTGATACAAAAGTAATGATGCAATAAGACAAATAGCTTTTTGAATCAAAAAGGACTAATGAACAGTGTTGCATTAGTCCCTATTAGTCGCAAAGAATTAATAACGTCTATTTGCCCTCAGATAGTTCCAGTGCTTGATCAATTCCTTTTCGAATTGCTGGAACTCCTTCTTTCATCCATCTCGGTGGGTCGTAGTCCATTAAGTAATGGTCAAAAAATTGAGACATTCTCAATTGAAAATCTTCTCTATTCTGGCGTTTCAATGGCCAATGGGGCTCATCGTTGTAATTTAGAAACCAGGCTTCTTTGTCCAATCTACGGAGCGCCATAAAGTATTCAATTCCTTGATACCAAGGCACGGCACCATCCTTGTCGTTGTGTAAAATTAAGACAGGTGTTTCCATTTTATCTAATTCAAACAACGGAGAGTTTTTGATGTAGCGTTCATGGTTTTCCCATAGAGTTGCTCCCAGACGACTTTGCGTATTTTCGTATTGGAACATTCTACTCAAGCCAGATCCCCATCGAATGCCTCCATAAGCACTGGTCATATTTACAACCGGTGCGCCGGATTCTGCACACTTGAATCTGTTGGTTCTAGTTAATAAATAGGCTATTTGGTATCCTCCCCAACTATGACCTTGAAGGCCCATATTGTCCTCATCGATGAATCCTAATTTTAATATTGCATCTACTCCGGACATGACAGCTCTGTAACAAGATTCGCCAGGTTCACCGATCAAGTAACTGATGTCTGGATTAAAAATAACGTAACCTCGGTTGGCGTAATAAGCATAGTTTATGGTTGACCGATGCGGAAAAAGATGGGGATATCTATGAATCCGATGGCTTGATCTTTCATAAAAATTTACGAGCAGTGGATATTTTTTCGTTGGATCAAAATTTGGTGGCTTTATGATTAATCCTTTCACAGGGTTCCCAACATAATCATTCCAAGAAAAGGATTCAATACTTCCCCAGGCATAAGACGATTGTTGAGGGTTTATATCACTTATCCGAGTTGCATTTTTAAAATTATAATCTTCGGCTATATGTATGTCCGGAAAAATTTGAAAACTTTGATAGTGAAAAACAATGTTGTTTTTATCTCTGGCTTGAATTGGTCTATCTTGGTAGGCATTTGAACCTTGTACAAGATTAGTGAAAACCTTCGTTTTCGGATCATACAAAACATAGCCTTCAGAATGATCATTTTCGTTTTCAATATGAAACAACCAAGTTTTTCCTTTAGGAAAATGATTATTTTCTCTATCAAGTTTAACTGCTCTGTAAATAATTTTTTCAGCTCGACCGTTAGTAAGTTTCGTTGGAGATTCTTTTCCTGTTGGATCTAATTGCCAAATATCATATCGGTCATAAGCCAATAAATAATCATCTTCTTCTACCCAGCCACCACTTCCATAGGAATATTGGTCAATCGGTTGGTCGTGTAGTTCATTGTTGAAATTGCTTTGCTTAGGACCAGCTAATTTGAGTAAACTACTTTTTGCAAGATTGTAACTATACCAACTATCTTCTTTTCGATTGAAAAAGTATATAAATTTTCCTTTTGGAGAAAGCCTAGGACTAGTAGCCAAGTTTTCTTGTATAAGTTGTGCACGACCATTGTCTAAATCAACGCTGAATATATCTTTTCTAATCGGAAAGCCTTCCCAGGTCATTGCACGTTTTCCTGGGGTTTCATCATAGGCCATGGCAAACCTATTGTCCCTATCCTTTTGAAAGACTAGGTCGGCCTTTTCTTCATTATTAAGTTGAATAAATTTTGAATTTTGGAAGTTAAAAACACAATCGAAAGTTTTAGATTGATCTTCTTTTAAGTTTACTTTTTGTTGGGCATAAGTTTGTTTGTCTTTACTAGTCCAAACTTCCACGTTGACAATTTCCTCATCAATTAAAGTAGTATCTGGTTCAACCAAGAATGGTGCTACTCCAAAAAATAATCTATTTCCCGATTTTGAAAATTGCAATTTTCCTTTTTCTGATATCCGATATTTTTTGTTTAAAAAATCAGGTGTATTGGATGCTAGTTTATTTGGAGCCTTAGCTTCTGCTGTCCAATGATAAAGTGAGCAAGGTCGATGAAATATTTTGGTAGAGTCTTGATCAAAAAGGAAGGCAATTTTTTTAGCGTCAGGACTAATACTAATCTGATTGAACTTACCTTTTTTTATTAAAATTGGCCAAAGTTTTCTTTCTTTAAATTGGAAAGAGTAAATCCCGGTAGGGTTGAGACTATCTTGTTTTAGTCTTGTCAAAACAAGGCCAGGTTTTCTTTCGGCAATTTGATATTTGTCAATATGACTAATGGTATCTGCCATTTCAGTTTCCAAATTCCAAATCAATAAGGAAGTTGATGATTCTTCAAGGCTATCTTTTGGAGAAGCGATTTCTGGATCCTGTGTAATGAAAACCGATCCATTCCAATACTTGGGTAAACTAAACGCTTGAGCTCGTGGTACTTTAACCAAATGCCGGTCGGCTAGCCTAAGAATAGCTAGGCTGTCCATGGGCATATCCTTTTTCATTAGTTTTTTTCTCTTTCCGGCTCTAATCGAATCTTTAGCCGGATGTAATTTGAAAACTAAATACTTATTGTCTTCTGAAAATTTTGCAGCGTCTCCACGTTCATATATATAAGTACGTTGGCTAGACTTTTCAAAGACTTCTAATATCGGATCTTTTTTATCATGGTAATTTAGATAGGTAACCCAATTGCCATCATTTGAGATTTGAACTCCTCTTATTTCTCTCCATTCATTATAAACGGATGGATTCATTGATTTAAGAGTGGCTTTTTGCGCGTTAAGTATAGATGATGAGCAAATTGAGCAAATAATAGGGAATAGAAATACCAGTATATTTTTCATGTCTGAAGTGCTAATTTATCGTTAAGCAATTTACCAAAATAAATTGTAGGAAAGAATAAACTTGCGTGCACACGCCCCTAAATCCAGCATTACACGCTCTAAATATATTGTGAAGTATTTTTTGTCGAAAAATCTTTTTGAAAATTTAATAAGACTTTATATTTGTATGTAAGACGATTACTTCTTTTTCTAAACTAAAATCTACTGTCGTGAAAGCTTTGATTAGAGGGATATTTTTTACGATTTTAATTATTGGATCATTTATTCTTGGAGTGAGTTGGAATAAAGGTATCGACGAGCCAGAGGCAGATAAGGCGGAAAGTATTGCTGACCAAGCTTCAATGAAAAATAATGACCAACTAAATCGTGTGCCTGCAGATAATGCGGTGCGATATACGGATAGTGAAGAAGCTACAATCGCCTTGTTTGAGGAAGCCGCCCCATCTGTTACGTTTATTACTACAAGTAACTTGCGATCTAATTATTGGTCCAGAAATGTTTCAGAAATTCCTAGGGGAACTGGATCAGGATTTATTTGGGATAAGACGGGTCATATCATTACTAATTATCATGTGATAAAAGGAGCGGATCGAGCAACTGTAACTATGGCAGATGGCCAAACTTTTCAGGCAAGCTTAGTTGGCTCTGCTCCAGAAAAAGATCTCGCAGTTTTAAAAATTGATGCCAAAGGAGTTACACTTAGACCTATTCCACTCGGTCGTTCTGATGCTCTAAGAGTTGGTCAATCCGTATATGCAATTGGTAATCCATTTGGCTTAGATCAAACCTTGACAACAGGAGTTATATCTGCACTAGGTAGAGAAATAATGTCTCAGGCGGATGTACCAATCAAAGATGCAATTCAAACCGATGCAGCGATTAACCCTGGAAATTCCGGAGGCCCACTGCTAGATTCCTCGGGAAGATTGATTGGCGTAAATACAGCGATTTATAGCCCATCAGGTGCGTATGCTGGAATTGGATTTTCGATTCCAGTGGATATCGTAAATTCTGTTGTGCCTGATTTAATTCAGTATGGAAAAGTAAAACGTCCAACCATCGGAGTCGATTTGGCGACTTCTCAAATGGCTGCTAGAAACGGAATAAAAGGAGCATTGGTGTTGGGCGTCTTTGAGGGATCAGGAGCTGAAAAGGCAGGGGTTGAAACTTCTTACAGAGATAGATACGGAAGAACCTTATTGGGAGATGTAATTATCGGTATTAATGATGACCCTATTGAAAACAATGGTCAACTACTATTAGCCTTAGAAAAATACGAAGCTGGAGATCGAGTTAAGTTAAAAGTATTACGCAAGGGAAAGGTAACCGAATTGGATTTGGTATTAGATGTTGCTAAGTAAGAATAAATCTACTACATATCTTCCAAGCCATCCTCCGAATACTCCCCATAGACATATCAATAAAAACGGATAGGCCCACCAATATTTCTTTCGAGCATCGATAAAAGAATAAAACCCTAAAATTCCGCCTAGGAGCATCCATTCTTCTGACCAATCTACCAGTTTTAATGCGCTGTCCGTATAACCATTGATACACCAAAGGATAATGAAATAAAAAGGAATCCAAATGAAAAGTTCCGCGACCTTGTGAGTGATACTACTCTCTGTAAACCAAGCTTTTGTACTATCCATTGCCCTTACTTCTTGGATTTTAGGAATCGCTAGTTTAATGAATAGAAGTAACATTGAAATTCCGAAAAGAATCCAGCCGTAGAAATAAATGTCGTTAATTGGCATCGCGCGAAGTTAACAATATCCTATAAATGAGAAAATAAGTTCTAGTCAAGAAACTTATTTTCTCATTTATATTTCCAACCCTATTAAGTGACGGATTATTCTACAACATGTATTAGCCTCGAATTTCTACTTCCAATTACTTGAATATTGTAGGAGCCCGCAGGTAACTTTGAGATGTCCATGTTTACCAAATTCCAATCTTTAACAACCTTGAAGGAATTTGATACCACAACTCTCCCAATCATGTCAACGATATTGATATTTACAAAGTCTCGTTCTGAAAAGAACTTTAAATTCAAATTACCTGAATGAGCTTGAATAGGATTCGGATATACTGTAAGTCCTTGATTCATATCAGTACAGTCCATTATTAATTGAACAATATCTGAATATTTGTATCTACCATCGATGTCTACCATCTTTAATCGATAGTAATTAAATTTACTGGCTGCACGGTCTAAGTAGGTATAAGTTGTTGTTTCATTTCCGCCTTTTCCATTTCTTTCATAAATCTTTTGATAGGATCTTCCATCTCCACTCCATTCCAATTCGAAACGATCAAAATTTTCTTCCGTTTCTGAAACCCAGATTAACTTTGTGGAGCAGTTTTCAACACGTCCGTCAAACATAGATAAATCAATCGGCAAAGGTGCCGAACTAAACCCAAAGTCGTAAGAAGCGACACTGTTCTCAGTATTAGGGTTTCCCTGTTGGGACACATCAATTTGTCCTTGAACTATAGTAGCTGTAACTCCTGCAGGATCGTCTGAATCTTCCATGTCATTGCCATTCGTATTTACGTCGATGACGGTTGGATCATAGGTTGCAGGTGTAGCTGCAGATAAAGTATAGGTTAATCCACTTCCATTTGCAACGTAGTCTTCATCCAGCAACAAATTTTCAAAGGAGAAAAACCCATTTACATCTGTAATGTCAACCATTGTTATTTCAGGTACATTGTCATTATTGTAATCTATTTCTAATCTCACTACAACATTTTCAATTGCTGGTTCACCTGGGTCTTGTATTCCATCGTTGTTGGTATCTTCCCAAACACGATTACCAATGGCTGAACTCAAAATGAAATATCCAAAATCAATTCCTGTTAAATTTGCATTATTAACTAAAACTGTCACAGGGTCGTTTTCGCTATCTGCTCCTATGCTATGCCAGTAGTTAGAGAGTTTTTTAGACAAATCTGTAACTTCAACAGTGTAGGTTCCATTTGGGATATTATCAAAGCTATAATTTCCGAATGGATCAGTTGTCGTTGTTGAAATGATTTGACCATTTGCGTTTAGAAGGTTTATTGAAACCTCGTTAAAACGATTGCTTTCGCTTCCGTCTAGCGTACCTTCTGCATTGGAGTCTTCCCAGATGGTTCCTGATACAGCATATGCCGTAGCCGCTTTGTAGCCAAAATCTTGATCTAAGTCATTCGATCCTGATAGGATAGTTACAGCTGCACCTTCGTTGTTTCCGGGGATATCACCAGAGGGATCTACATTATTAATAAGACCTGTCGGAAGGGTCGTGACATCTACTCTTACTCGATAATCATTATCTGAAAGACCTCCAAAGAAGTACATTCCGTTTTCATCAGTTGTGGTAACACCGACAACGTTTCCGCTGGCATCATCTAATAACTCTACAGTGACACCTTCAATGCCAGGTTCAAAAGGATCTTGATCATCTTGACCATCGGCATCTAAGAATACGAAGTTTCCAATAAATCCAAGACCGGCTGTATGTCCATATGGAACGTATCCAAAGTCTTCTTGTAGTTGATCGGAACCATTTAATGTAACTCCGCTATATTCATTTGTGCCTCCATCAGGATCAACTGAATTAGTAAAATTATCGATAACGTTATTTACATCCGTTACTTCAACCACATAGTTATTATCTGCAAGATCAGGGAAAAGATATTTTCCATCTCGATCTGTTGTGGTTGTTGCAACCAATGGTTCTCCTG
>CALGJW010000060.1 GCA_937930025.1 uncultured Saprospiraceae bacterium
GTGCCGTGGGCGCGCCTTCTAGTTTAGCCATTGAAAGTGCGGAAGCTTTTGGTATGAGCTTGATTGGTTTTTTGAAAAAGGAGAGCTTTAATATTTATTGCGGAGCAGAAAGAATCTTAAGATGAAGCAGCCCCGGAGGATATTTATTTTTGCCATGCTGGCTTTTATCCTGTTCGATCTAGCCTGGAATTTCGCTGAATATTATAACCAACCTTTGCAAGGGGATATCATCCCGCTGGTTTTACCCGACGAAAGAAATGCGCCAGTCTTATCAGATCCCTTTGGATTTAAAGCATTGGCCTCAGGCGAATTTCACCCTAACATTAATCGCTTCTTTTGCAATTTTACTTTGTATGGTTTTTTTAGATCCGTCCCTTTTGTTTTGCAAAAAGTAGTTCACCCAGTTGAAAGTTTATATTTAGGATCTACGCTATTTAAGTTTCTGCTGCTCCTAGGCTTTTGGGCGCTCATGGTAAAATTCATCATCGGTTCCACAAAATTTTTCCAAGACATTTTACTTGCTAGTTTTATTGTGCTGCCGTTTTTTCAAAGTAGTGGGTGGCTTTCGTCGATTGAGCCCATGGGGGTTTCCATCGTTTATATTTTTTTCTACAGCTTTCCATTTTTCCTGCTATTGTTATTACTCTATGGCATTTTTTGGAGTACAGAAAAAACAGATCAATATTTCAAATTGAAACTATTGGCGATGGTTGGACTGATCATCGTATGTGCTTTTAGTTCCGCCTTGATGCCAGCCGTTGTGCTAATTGGCGGAGGGCTATATTTTTTACATTTTATTTTTCAACAAATAAAAGAGAGACAGTTAGGCATAAAATATTTGCTATCAAAAATGGATTGGAGATTTTATTTAATCAGTCTGTTTTTTATCCTATCCCTCTATAGTTTCTTTCTTGGAAGCTTTAATCCTGAGTCTGTGGATAATCCATCTTTGTCTGAAAAATATGAAAAATTATTCAGTGGATTATTCAGTCAACTCATTCAAAAACCCGGGCCCACTATTCTCTGGTTAATAGCCCTAGTCAATTTTTCAATCATTCGTTATTTTAAAATTCCTATCGAATCAAAAAGCGTATTGCCTTATGTGAACTACGCCATCTTTTTTACTGTAGTTTATATTTTCCTATTACCACTGGGCGGCTTTCGAGAATACCGTCCAGACATCTTGAGATCAGATACTTTGCTCCCAATAGCTTTGATGTGGATGATTATCGTTGGTGCATCTTCGTATCTTATTATTAAGCATTTACCAAAATATACTTATTTATTTTTGGGCATCGTAATCTTATTTTCCCATCATGAATATGCTAAAGGACCTTCCGGAAAGGAATGCGAGGAAGCTGCGCTCTATCAATTGTCGGAGTCATCCAGTGATATCATAAACTTAGAAGCGCCTTGTCGAGTGATGGCCTGGGTGGAAGAAGATTATCCTGAATGGTTTGTGAATCACTCTAAACTTTGGCAATATTGGAATATTACGGAAGGAAGGGTGCTGGTGAAGATGCCTAAGAAGGAAGAGTAGGATTAAAAGTTTCTGTCAGTTATAGACCCATACTTCAACATTTAAAAATATACGCTGGATTTGTTGCCTTCTCATGCCGCGATGTAGAAAATCTGTCCTGTTAAATTTTTGATTTGCAAAAATTTACGGTTATATGGTTATGGAATTGAAATCAATTTGTTATATTCACATTATTCAAAAACCAAAAAAAGTAATAATGAACCGATTTAAAAATTTTCAAACCTTCTCTTATTCTTCTCTTATTCTTCTCTTATTCTTTGCTGTTCCTGACGGACATACTCAGAGTAAAGAAATAATACCTCTTAATCATTCATGTGCTACCGAAATTACGGAAGAAGTATTTGATGCTTTTTTAGAGCACAAGCAAAGAAACCTCTCAAGCTATGAGTCTCAAAATAGAAGTGGAACTCCATTTACGGTTCCGGTAAGAGTTATTGTACTGAGGCGATCAGATGGAACGGGATCTTTTTGGATAAACTCTACTTCGGATGTTGATGATTTTATATTGAATTTAAATGATAGCTATCAAGGCACTGTGGTAGATTTCATCCATTGTGGAGATCCTATATTTATCGATAGTGATTATTATTATAATGAATTCCTTGATGGTAATCTCGACTTCAATAATTTCACAAACGACTTATATATTGATTTAGCATATTTTTCAAGCGATGCTAATTTCTATGTTCCAGCTCCCGGGATGGGTGGTCGTTCCTCCGCCGAATGGCCTTGTTTAACAGGAGCTCCAGGTACTCCAAACGGTATATACGGATGCCAATATGGAGAAATAGACAACCTGATTAGGTTAAATAGTTCTAACCCTAATTCTTCTGCCCATGAAATGGGGCACCATTTGGGTCTTATGCATCCACACAATGGAGCTTCGATTTACAACCCTCTGTTATTGACTGATAAGGATATTCCTTATAACGATCATCCGTATAATTATTCTTTGGCTTCAAGAGAGTTAATGTTAAGGAATCCAGACATTGATAAATTATATACTTTGCCTAATTGCAGTTTTGCAGGTGATTTTTGTTGTGATACTCCCGCTACGGGATGGCTTAGCGAAGAAAATGGTACTGGTCTGAAGAGCATCCCAGAAAGGTATCCAGCTCCGGGTCAACCAAACTGTTGTAATCCAGGTGGTGGTCCTTTGGAGTCCGGAATATTTCAAACCTCCGTTGCTGATGGCTGCCTGTTGTCAGGGTCTTATAAGGATTACAATGGGGACAGTTATGAAGATCAGGTTGACCTACAAAGTATAGCCTCAAACTATATGAGTCATACTTATCTTAATATCTGTGGAAGCCTTAATTTTACGGAAGACCAAAAGATGAGATTCTGCAATATCTATGATGCCAGAAGATCACAGCAATATGAAAATGATAAATGTGGTAATCATGAAGACCTAGTTACTTTTTGGGATGGACCGGAAATAATAAATGAAGTTTCTATTCAGTCCAGGCATAATAACTCGACAAAGTATGCCAATACTTTTACCACCTTTGAAGGGAAGTTCTCCTCAATTCTTTATTCAGATGAATTAACATCTAACGTTAGAAAACTTGGCAGCAAGAATGGTTTGGATTCGGATCCCTATTTGCCAAGCGATTGGAGAGAAGGGTTAACAGTAACTGATCTCACTATTTTGGCAAGATACATAGTGGGACTGCAATCATTAAATGGATTTCAGAAACTAAGTAGCGATGTGAACAATGATGGGAATATTGATGCCTTTGATTTAATCGATATTCAAAAATTGATACTTTTTGTTACCGATGATTTTCCAAATCAAAATTCGCCATGGAAATTCATTCCTGAATATATTCCTACCGACCACACTACGGCATTTAATAATGATCCATATAACATGGATATTGATGGTGTTTCAACTAATGGTTTTCCTATTTATACTGAAAACAATTGGAGTTATTCAATTTTAGATGGATTGAATGGGGTTGCTGGATTTAATGGGTATAAATTAGGCGATATAAATAAATCATCAATGCTTTCGCCTCCTGTCTTCGCTAATTGTTATGAATCAGATATTTCCATTTCGAATGACGTTATTCCTGTAAACCAGCCTATTGGTATAGCAGTCGAGGTAAAAGACAATATTAATTTTGAAAGCGCAGAATTAAATTTTGTGCTTCACGAAAGCGTTGAAATCGCGGATGTAACCTCAAGTTTAAATTCTTTTCAGGAATTGACAAGCTACAGTATTACGGAGAATAAGGGAGTTCAATATTTGAAGTTGTTAGTATTAAATCAAAACGCTTCGAAAATAGTTTCAAAGAATTATCCAGTTTTTGAAATTACTATGAGTTCAAATGAATCGTTGCCATTAAGTGAATTAATCACTTTGGACGCAAACGCTCCATCTGTATTTATTTCGGACTTAGATGACTGTAACACCCTTGCGGAATTAGAAATAAATGTCGATATTGTTGGAGATGAATTTTCTAGTAAAATATCCAATTCGGGTAATTTAGGAAGTTTGATTTTCCCAAACCCTAGTGAAGGAAATGTATTTGTGGACCTAAGCCAGTATTCTTTTGATATAGCGGTGAAAATTGAAATTTTTGATTTAAACGGAAAGAAAATCAATGAAGTCGTCACTAACGAAAAAATGATTCGTTTGGAAACGAAGGATTATCCGAAAGGAGTCTACTACATTAATATATTTCTAGATGAAATCATCACCCAAAAATTCATTTTAAATTAGAAATTAAACCAATAAATGAACATATCAACACAGCAAATGAAAGCCGCACAAAGCATTGTGGCCTTCATTTGCTTTTTTCTTAATTTTTCTTTTGGACAAACCTTAGAATTAGAGAAAACAAATCAGTATTCTTTTCTAGCAGGGCAGCATACATTCAATTGGTTTATACCAAATTTTAAAGTTCGTTTTGATTCTAAATCTAATGTATTTTTTAATTTAAACTATTTAACTCCTGGCACTTCAAACGGAATTGCATTTGGAAGTATTATTGATAACCAGATTTCCCTTTTTGACACGACTGATGTGGTTGGTTTCCCAGAACAATTGATTAATATATTTGTAGATGACATCGATAACCGTCATTATTCTGTAGCGAGCCCTTTTGGTGGAAGAGTGAGTAAGGCAGATAAAGAGGGCAATATTTTATGGGATTGTTTTTCATCCAATGACAAGCCATTTAATCCAGTTTTCCATATCCTGTCCAGCGATAATCATCCTATTATATTGTGGGATAAATTGATTCAAGATACCACTCAAAGAACCTTGGTAAAACTTGACAATGAAACAGGAGCTATTTTATGGGAAAGTGAAAATGTTTTTGATATTACTGGAGATATGACGGGAAGAATCCTTAAGGAAGTAGATGGCCACTTTCAGCTATTTCAAAACAATAATAATTTTCTAAATATAACCTTTTTCGATCAGAACGGAATTGTAACTCAATCAAATAGTAAAGAATTAAATGGCAATTCACCAAGATATATTATCAATGTAGATGACTTTGGTAATACTTATCTTGGAATGGATGGTTGGGGTTATCAATGCCCTAAACTAAATACACTAGGAGACACCATATGGTTCTATAATCGCCCTTCCCCTTTTGGAAATGAAGTCACTAATCGAACATTGGATATCCTTTTTGACCAGTCAGGATCAGTCTATCTTTCTGGCCCTTATCGTTTTATTGCAGATAGTACCTCCTCCATGTTGTTGACCAAATTGGATGCCGAAGGGGAGATGTTATGGGAAACTTCAACCCATCACCTTAATGAGGCTGTAACAATATTTCCCAGTAAAACATTTATTAATAATGATACTATTTGGACTGCTTTCAATTTGTCCTTTGGCCCCGGTGATTTTAGAGGAGGTGTGATGGCCTTTGATTTAGAAGGCGACATTTTACTTTACAAAGAGATTGAAGAATTTTCCCCAATTGGACTATCGGGCTGGATGGATTTTCATGAAGATGAGATCGTCATCCTAGGATCATCTAGCGCAGAAATAGATACCGATAGTATTTACCAACATATTATTCGCTATAAAGTTTCGACCATAACAAATGTAAGTACCCCAGAAGTTCAAACGGTCAAAATTATTCCTTATCCGAATCCCAGCTCAGATTGGTTATCCTTTAAAAACTTGAATGCGGCTGAACTTGATTTTATTAAAATCTCAGACATGCAAGGAAGGGTGGTTTCCTTTTTGGAAAAGGATGACATTGAAGATTCTATTAACATCAATTATCTGGCAGCTGGCACCTACATTTTTAATTATGGAGTCGATGGGAAGCAGTATGCGGCGAAAATTGTGAAGCAGTAGATTGGGTTCGTATTAATAGGTTTATATTTAAAACATGAACATATCAACTCAAAAGATGAAAGCCACAAAACTTACTGTGGCTTTCATCTTGTTTTTTTTTAATGTCTCGTTCAGCCAAACATTGGAATTGGAGAAAATTGCGCAATATTCTCTTCTTTCAGGAGAACATGCTGTAACCGCTCTTGGTCCGAAAAAAGTACTTTTTGATTCAGAATCCGATATTTTTTTTAATCTGGGTTATGTAAACCCTGGAACTTCCAATGGTTTAGTTTTTGGAAGTATTGTAGCCGACGAGTTTCTGCTTTTTGACACAGCTGATGTTGTTGGTTTTCCAGATCAGCTCATCAATATATTGGTGGATGAGGATGATAATTGTCACTACTCAACTGTAGGTCCATTTGGTGGGAGAATTATTAAGGCGAATAAGGCAGGAGTTATTTTCTGGGAATGTTTTGCTTCCAACAACAAGCCTTTTAATCCAGTTTTTCATATTATTTCTGAAGACAACCATCCCGTTGTTTTGCTGGACGAAAATTTTCTAGACACCACCGAGAGAAGGTTGGTTAAAATAAATAACACCACCGGCGAAAAACTTTGGGAAAGTGAAAATATTTTTGAAACAACGGGAGTAATGTCTGCACATTTTTTAAAAGAGGTAAATGGCCGTTTTCAGCTTTTTCAAAACAGTGATGACTCGATGAACATCATGCAATTCGATCAGGATGGTAATATTGTGGAATCAAATAATAAAGTATTGTCCGGTAATTCATTTCCGAATGAATATATCAATATGGATGAGGAGGGTAATACTTATCTCGGTTTTGAAGGTTGGGGGTACAAGTGTCCTAAACTAAATCAACATGGAGATACCCTTTGGTTTTATGAACGCCCTTCCCCTTTTGGAATTGAAACCACTAACCGAACGTTAGATATACTCTTTGATAGTCAGCACTCAACTTATATCTCAGGTCCGTATAGGTTCGAGGAGGAGGGTCTTTTTTCAATGTTATTGACAAAGCTAAATAGCGATGGAGAAGTTATATGGGAAACCTCAACGCACTATTTGAGCGATTCAGCAACAATATTCCCCAATAAAACTTTTATAAATAAAGATACCATTTGGAGTACAGTTGAATTGTTCTATGGTCCAGGCAATGCAAAAGGAGCAATAATTGCTTTTGATGTTGAGGGTAATGTTTTGTTGTTCAAAGAGATCGAAGAATTTTCCCCTATAGGACGATCAGCTTGGATGGATTTTCACGAAGATGAAATAGCCATCATAGGATCTTCTAGCGCAGAAATAGATACCGACAGTATTTACCAGCATATTATTCGGTATAAAGTTTCGACCATTACAAATGTAAGCACTCCAGAAGTACAAACGGTCAAAATAATTCCCTATCCCAACCCCAGCTCAGATTGGGTATCCTTTAAAAACTTGAATGCGGCTGAACTTGATTTTATTAAAATCTCAGACATGCAAGGAAGGGTGGTTTCCTTTTTGGAAAAGGAGGACATTGAAGATGTTATCAACATCCTTTATCTAGCAGCCGGCACTTATATTATCAATTACGGCGTTGCTGGGAAGCAGTATGCGGCGAAAATTGTGAAGCAGTAGCTTGGGTTCGTATTAATAGTTCAAATGTCCCGCCATTTGCAATTTCCAGTCTGCATAGCAATCCTCCTTTACTCACTCCTTTGGAAATAAATGATTTTCATAACTTGTAGGCGCTAACTAGAATCTTGATAGCCACTACAACCAATGAAAGATCAAAAAATAAATCATCGTCCTCCACAATCCAGTGATTCCTTCGAAATAAGCACACCCAAAGAAAAGTCTGTTGGCATGCCGGCCGTAGTCGAAAGCCTGCGACAGATGAATAAGTATATGGATATGCCTAAGGCGTTACGGGCATCGCTGAAGATGAATCAAAAAGGCGGTTTTGATTGTCCAGGTTGTGCCTGGCCTGATCCAGATGATGAGCGAAGTCCTTTGGGCGAGTATTGTGAAAATGGAATTAAAGCCTTGGCCGAAGAAGCCACAAAGTTTAGAGCTAATCCAGATTTTTTCCTCAAACATAGTATAGCAGAATTGTCTGCCATGAGTGACTTTACCTTGGGCAAGTCCGGTCGTTTGACACAACCTATGTATCTAGCGGAAGGAGATGATCACTATAGAGCCATTTCTTGGGAAGCTGCTTTTAAGAAAATGGCGGCGCAATTGAACGCCGTCAATCCCAACGAAGCGATCTTTTATACCTCCGGTCGAACCAGCAATGAAGCTGCATTTTTATACCAGCTTTTTGTTCGCGCTTATGGAACAAATAATCTACCAGATTGCTCCAACATGTGTCATGAGTCCAGTGGAAAAGCATTGTCGCAAACCTTGGGAATTGGCAAAGGCTCAGTGACCTTGGAGGACATCCATCAAGCTGATCTCATCATGGTGATGGGGCAAAATCCTGGAACCAATCATCCGCGAATGCTTTCTGCTTTAGAAAAAAATAAAGCCAACGGTGGAACGATCATCGCAGTCAACCCAATGAAGGAAGCTGGACTAGTGCATTACACTAATCCGCAAAAAGTTTCTAGAATGCTCATGGGAGGAGTGGATTTGACGGATTTATATTTACCTATTAGAATCAATGGAGATTTAGCTTTTGTAAAAGCGCTGATGATATTGTTGTTAGAGAAGGAGGAAAAAAATGGAGGTGTTTTCGACCATGACTTCATCAAAGCACAAACGACGGGATACGATGAAGTAATCGCATCGATTAAGACCGCCGACTTTGATACCTGTGTGAAGGAATCAGGATTGCAAGAAGCAGATATTAGAAAAGCTGCTGAGCTAATTGTCGCGAATAAAAATATGATCATCTGTTGGGCGATGGGAATCACGCAGCAAGTCAATGGGGTGGACACTATCAAAGAAATAGTAAATTTATTATTGCTTCGAGGCTCAATCGGGAAGTCGGGTGCGGGTACTTGCCCAGTACGTGGACATAGCAATGTGCAAGGCGATCGCACCATGGGCATCTATGAAAGTATGTCCGAAGGATTTCATCAAAAGTTGGATAAAGCCTTTGGGATTCAGACCCCTCGCGAACATGGCTACGCTACCATTCATGCAATAGAAGCCATGTATGAGAAAAAAGCAAAAGTGTTTTTCGCCATGGGTGGAAATTTTCTTTCTGCAGCGCCCGACACAGATTACACGGCCGAAGGATTGCGCAATTGTGAGTTGACTGTTCATGTTTCTACTAAGCCCAATCGTTCGCATTTGGTGCATGGAAAAGAAGCCATCATTCTGCCTTGCCTAGGTCGCACCGAAATGGATATGCAAGCCTCTGGCTATCAATTCGTCTCTGTTGAAAATAGCATGGGCGTGGTGCATAGTTCAAAAGGAGTATTGTCTCCTTTGTCTCCAGCATTAAAATCTGAAGTCGCTATTGTTGCCGGTTTAGCGAAAGCAGTTTTTGCGAATTCCGAAAAGGTAAATATAGATTGGAATGTGTTAGAAGGAGATTACGATAAGATCAGAGAAAAAATTGAAGAAGTTATTCCGGGTTTTGAGGATTACAATAATCGAGTGAGGGAAAAAAATGGTTTTGAATTGCCCAACGGAGCACGCACTAGAAATTTTTCTACTTCAGATGGTAAAGCGCATTTCACGGTAAATGCACTTCCAGAAAATGAAATTCCAGCGGGACATTATCACCTCGGAACAGTCCGTTCTCACGATCAATACAATACTACGATCTACGGATTAGATGATCGTTATCGCGGCATCAAGAATGGCCGAGAAGTTATATTGATGAATAAAAAAGACATGCAGTTGGCTGGTTTTAAAGCTAAGGACAAGGTCAACGTTCATTCTATTTTTAAGGGGAAAACAAGGTCGATCTTCAATTTTAGTATTGTGCCGTATGATTTACCACAAGGGAATTTAATGGCTTACTTTCCAGAAGCGAATCCGCTGGTGCCGATTGATTCATTTGCTTTGGAGAGTTTCACGCCGGTGTCGAAGCGGATTGTGGTGAAGTTGGAGCGGGTAAGTGCTTGATGATTTTTTCTATAAATCTTCATGGAAAATTTAGATATTTTATATGTAAAAGCATATATAATTGTTTTTCTGCTTGTTTTTATATGCAAAAACATATAATATTGTATTGATGGCTTGTTTTATATGTAAAAGCATATAAATAGGCTTAAATTATAATTTTTATACGCAAAAGCATATAAATTATGAAGCGATTGCCGCAGTTTGTAAAGGAAAGGAGGAAAAGACTGGACCTAACTCAGGTAGAATTAGCAGAGAAGGCGGGAGTGGCACTTACTGTCATTCGAAAAATTGAGCAAGGGAAAGATAACTTGAGCTTGGCTAAAGTAAACCGAGTACTACTAATGTTTGGCCACACACTAGAACCAGTAAACCTCAAACATGATGAGAAAGGCTATAGTTAAATATAACAACCTAGTAGCGGGAGTAATTAGTGAAGAAGACAATGGTGAATATCAATTCGTCTATGATAAGGATTATGTGAATAATCATCCGCGGTTGTTCATTACATTTCAAATGCCTGTCTCCATACAGACTTATCGAAGTAATACGCTATTTCCTTTCTTTGACGGATTAATACCAGAAGGATGGTTGCTTGACATTGCTGCTGATAGTTGGAAAATTAATAAAAATGATCGCATGGGATTACTACTGTCCTGTTGTCAAAATGCCATAGGTGCCGTGAGCGTACATCCCATAAATATCGCAAATGCCAAATAGCTGTTTACATTGTTACGATCCATTGAATGATGGAGAAGTTGACTATCATGAAAGTTGTTTGATAGCATTTTTTAATCAAGCTGCTGCGCCTATTCTACCGTATGATTTTTCTGAAATGGAACAGCTTGCTAAAGAGGCCGCATTGCAGTCGATCACTGTTCCCGGAGTACAACCAAAAATATCACTCGGTTGGATAAAAAAAGGTATTGAAGCTGGACATAGCGGACGTCTAACGGTAATGAATGCACTAGATGGTAACTACATTTTGAAACCGCCAAATACTAGTTATGAACAGATGCCAGAAAACGAACATCTCTCCATGAAGTTGGCAGAATTATTTAAGATCAATGTAGTTCCTTTCAGCATGATCAGGCTACAGTCTGGTGAATTATGCTATCTCACAAAACGTATTGATCGAGATGAGGATGGAGGAAAAAATCATATGATCGATTTTCTGCAAATAATGGAACTTACTGACAAGTATAAAGGAACAATGGAACGGCTTGGAAAGCTAATCGGCGAGTTGTCTGAAAATACATTATTCGACAAATTGCGATTTTTTGAGTTAGCAGTTTTTAATTATATCATTGGTAATAATGATATGCATCTGAAAAATTTCTCCATGTTATTATCAGATATGGGATGGATATTATCACCAGCATATGATCTGTTGAACGTGAAAATAATTCTTCCTGAAGACAAAGAAGATTCGGCAATTTTAATGGGAGGGAAAAAACAAAATTTCAATAAAACCTACTTTGATAGATTTGCAGAGGTTCTATCGCTTGATAAAAAACAAATAGAGCCTGTATATAAGCGCTTAAAGGTTTGGCTTCCTGAAGCTTTGGGACTAATCGGAAAGTCATTTCTTTCGAATGACAATAAGAACCTTTATCGTGAGCAGCTTAAAACAAGAGCAAAGATTTTTATCATTTGATTTTCAAGATCTTAACTAACGCCTACTTCAAAGCAAGTTTTTGTATTTAGAGGGCAGAGAAAAATAAATGGTGTTTCTATTTTCTTTTACTTCTCATCGCCTTTACTTTCTTAATAGAATCGTCCTTCAAGAATTTTTTATACTCCTTGGTCTCCGCTCCATAGATCGCAATTTTTCCTTCTTCATTGCTATGCACTCCCCAGCCATAAGATTTCGTTAAGGGTGAAGCACGAAAGCAAGGTTGTCCTTTTGAAAAGTAATGATCTCTTTGCTCTTTCAATTCGCCTTTTGCAAATTCCTTTCTGATTGCAAAAACACCAAACAGAACTTCATCCGAATTGTACTTGTATGGATTTTCGTAAAGCATGTCAAATTGCAAATTGGCCACAGTTTTTTTATCACCCTTTAGTGGCGGCATTTCGCCTTGACTTACTTTGCAATCTTCAGCGATTTCAATGAAGGTGTTGGAGTAATTGGTTGTATGCATATCTATTGATTTTCTAGTTTCATTAATTGACCTGTTTCAATCCAAGTTTTTAGGTTGCTTAAGATTAAATACCATTGTTTGGCATCAGCCTGCATTGGATTATTTTCAGAAAATTGATCATTGGTCACTGTGAGGCGCATTGCTTGGCCAAGAGCTTCAAATGTAATACTTACTCTTGATTCGAGTACTGCATGATTCTCATTGTACATGGGCCCTGGATGATCTGTATAGGAAAGTAATTTGCCTGCCTCAAATTCTAATACTTTCCCATAAATATGAACGGTTTCGTTTCCTTCGTACAATCCAGCAAATTCCAGCTGGTCTCCGATTTTAAAAGTTGAACGGATATCAGCGCTAAAGAAAGCCTGGAAAAATTGATTTGGTTCTACAAAAGCGCTCCAAACCTTTTTGGCAGAAGCATTGATGAAAATTTCAGTATAAAAATCTGTCATAATTTCTAAGTTTTGACAAATCTAATCTTAGGCCGCGACAACCCTTTGTCACGGCTCTTTGAAATGTTTTTTACGCTGAATTTCTACATATTCAGCTAAGGTCATTTTATGCGGTGTAAAGCTTTCAGATAGTTCGATTAAGCTTTGAATGCGATCTAGTCTAAAATTCCGGAAATCCTTTCTCATCCTGCACCAAGCTATTAGTACCCAATTTTCAGCCGTGTTGTGGTAAATAGCAAAGGGTTCAACTTTTCGCTCAGTGCTTTTAGCGCTTTCTTCTTTCTTGTACTCGATTTTTAAAACTTGAAAGTTCGTTAGCGTTTTTTGAATGATAGACAAGTGATTGCTTGTTCGTTCTTCTTGCCAATTTTTTCCAATTATCGTTCTTTTCGAAAGGAATTCGACTTTCTCTTTTTCGCTATTTCGAAGGACGGATTTTATCTTATCGATAGCATTGTTAAATTCGGCGATAAGTGATTTGTCTTTCGTTTTAGCAATTAATTTTTCGCCAAAAATTAATGCATTGGCTTCTGATTCTGTGAACATAACTGGTGGAATATTATATCCGCTCAATAATGAATACCCTTTCCCTTCAGCCGCGACTATGGGGATTCCAGCCTGTTCTAGGGAAGTTAAATCACGATAAATAGTTCTTTTGCTGACATCAAATTCTGTTGCCAATTGACTAACAACAACAAAGGACTTGGATTGTAACTTCAAAAGAATGGAAGTCAATCTCGATAATCTTGAAATGTTATCTGAATATGCCATTTAGTTTTTGTATAAAAAATCAAAACACAATCCCCATGCGCTCAAGCCCCTCCCGCGCTTGCCCATTCTCCGGATTAACTTCCAACACCCGGCGCAACAATTGCTCTGCCACCTTCAGGTCATTCTTAAACATCCGAACCGCGGCTTTATTAATTAATGCCTGTTCATAATCCGGATCCAATGCTATTGCTCGATCATAAAAGAATTCCGCCTGTTCTACTTTTCCTTGGCTGGCTAAAATATATCCTAGATTCGATAAGGCTAATTTTCTTTTGGGATTTTCAGCCAAGACGAATTCCAATGTGGTTTGAGCCTCTGAAGTCCTCCCAACCTGCAGCAGGGCCACACTGTTTTTTTCCAAAAATTCTAAATTAAGTGGAGAGAGATTGACGGCTTGATTTAATAACTCCAATGCTGCCTCCGGTTGACCTAAAGCCAAATATGCTTGTCCAATTCTGTAGGCTGTCCAATCCTCCAAGGAGTTCGTTTTGTTTTGCGTGTAATATTTAATTAATGATTCGTAATCCTCAATATTGAAGAAATAATGAATCTGCGTTTTTAATTTTTTGGCTGCAGGTTCCGAAGAACGATTGAGGTAAACTTTTGCGGAATCTAAAATGGCAGGAGCTTGCACATATTTATCATAAAGCGCCAAATAGCCTTGGGCCATTTTTAAGTCTGAAGGATTTTCGGAAGTCAAAGAAGTTAGGCCAAGAAACTGCGCTACAGAATTAGACTTTGTTTCGGACGGCTGATCAACTCTTAATGCTGTTTGCCTACTGATGTTATGATCCGTAATGTTTACATGGGGAATATCTATGGAGCCTGATCTGGGCATATGGCAACTCACACAATTCCCATCCGCAGCATCAAACTTCGCTTGATCTACTAAGCAGGCCTGTTGTTGATCTTCATGACAATTAATACAGGCGTCGTTAAATTTTTCTGAACCGGTAATCGAAACAGATTGATGTGGATTATGACAAGTGATGCAGGTCAAAGTTTCGGACGATTGATAACAAGGACTCATGCGCAGGCGATCTGCTTGAGAAGCCATGATGAATTTTTCATGAGAGTTGGTGTAGCGTGGGAGATAAACTTCCATAACGCTATTTAATTTCATCCCCGGTTTGAAATCAAAAAACGTCTTACCCGAATTTAGCACTGCGACTCCTTGGAGATGACAACGTTGACAAAGATCCATCTGCAAGTCTCTGGATAAATGCCTTGGATTCACAATGGTGTAATCAACTGAAGTGGAAGTGTCAACAATGTTGCCAGCTAATTTTTCCCTACGGTGGATCTCCCCGGGACCATGACAGCGTTCGCATTCGATTCCCGTCGGCATTTCGGTAAATTTATTTTGCGAACCCGCTGCATGATCTGGAAGGTGATTATGACAAGTAATACATTCTGTGTTGAGCAAACGAGAAAAGCGCAGATTTTTGGATTCGAACCCCGGGGCCATGTCCCATTTTTGCTCTTGGGTATAATAGGTAATCGGCGCTTGATAAATGTATCCCCCAAAACTCAAGATATGCGAGTTGGTGTGTTGGCCAGAACCAATGATATAATCCACTTTTTCTAATCGCTTATGAGTCGTGTCTTTGCCAGTGAGTCGAAATTCTTCTATGTAGAATATGCTGTCTTTGAAAAAGGGTCGGTAAAAATATTGGCTTATACTATCATACACTAAATGATGATCTTCAAACTTTGCCGCCGTTTTACTGAGGCTGGCAGTATCAAAGGATTGCCCCATTCCAGTCTGGATAAAGCTATCGTAAATCTTTGGATGACAGGAACGACAAGTTTGCATACCGACATATTCTACCGAGTCTGCTAGGTTTAGGAATTCCGATGAAGGGGCTAAATTTGGCTTGCGATTGCAGAAGGTAAGCAACAGGCCTATGCCAATAAACACCAATGTAATAAGCAACGTTCTCATAGCACCTCCTTTCTGATTATCGGTCTCAAAGTTTGATTCAGTCAAATATAGTGCTCTTTTTATGCTATTTCACGTCAAAATGCAAAGAGTAGCACTAGCCTTTTACGGTTCAATGACAAACAACTATTTGGCCCAACGTACCTTTACTCTTCTGTGGATAACTTGCTTAACATATTACAGGGCTACAAGATCCTAACCCTGACCTTCAGGGAAGTTCCAACTCACCAGTTGGAAGAATTAGTTCTTTCTAATGATTTGGAAGGCGAATTGTTTGAGCGACTAGAATTACTCAAAAAGAATTTAGGACTTAAGGAAGTATTCTATCTGCACACTTGTAATCGTGTTTTATTCTTTTTTTATGGAGATGTGGAGATCGATGTAAATTTCCAACTTCGTTTTTTCCGCCAACTGAATCCAGCCCTTTCTGAAGATCAATTTCATTTCCTTTGTTCAAAAATAAAATTGTTAGAGGGTACATCGGCTATTAGTCACCTTTTTGAAATTGCTGGATCTATCGATTCTATGGTGGTTGGTGAAAGAGAAATATTGCGACAGTTAAGAACAGCGTACGAAGAATGTGCTTTACAAGGGACCACCGGAGACTATATTCGTTTGGCAATGCAGCAAGCGGTTAGGACTGCAAAGAAAATATACAACAACACTCGGATTGGTGAAAAACCAATTTCAATCGTTTCACTTTCCATCAAAGCACTGCTGGATCGCAATCCCAAAAAGGAAGATAGAATCCTGCTGCTGGGAGCTGGACAAACGATGAATCTCGTTTGTAAGTTTTTAAGAAAGCATGACTTAAGAAATGTGTCCATAGCGAATCGGACGATTTCTAAGGCAGAAAAACTGATGGCTGGTTTTCAAGGAAAGGCGATGAGCTTAGAAGAATTGGAGTCAAGCAATATTGGATTTGATGTACTCATCACCTGCACAGGACATACCAGTTCTTGGATTAACGGAGATTTATATAATGGATTATTAGCTGGAGAAACAGATCGAAAAATTGTGATTGACTTGGCGGTTCCAACTAACCTTAAGTCGGAAGTAAGCCAGGGGTTCAATATGGATTATGTGCAAGTTGAAGATTTACGTAAAATAGCTTCCGCCAATTTAGCGTTTAGAACAAAAGAAGTCGATGGTGCTAAAGTTATTATTACTGAACAAATTGCAGAGTTTAAATTGAACATAGAAGAGCGTAAAATAGAAAGAGCCTTGCAGACAATTCCTGCTCAAATCAAAGAGATCAAGGAAAAGGCAATCTCAGAGGTATTCCGAAAAGACCTTGAAGAGATGGATGAAGCTGCGCTAGCTATAGTTCATAAGATGATGGACTATATGGAAAAGAAGTGTGTTTCTGTTCCCATGAAAACAGCGAAGCAGGCGGTTACTAAATAGTTTAAAAGGCAGAAATTATTTCTCGTAAGTCTCCATATTCGCCACTAAGAATTCTTGAATAGGCCCCTTCATTCGGTCTCCCAATTTTCGTAATATAGATTTTTCAGAAGGAAAGTTTTCCTCCCATCCGGAGTCAGGGCAACAACTTAGCTCTATTGCTCTTTCATCTCCAAAGGCTTCCCCAAACTCATTGCTCCAGCTAAATTTAACGGATTGCTCTTTTTTTGCAAAAGCCCTTTGATCTCCATTTTTAAAAAGTTGAATCCTAAAAGGTAATTCTCCAGTTCTAATTTGTTCATAATTGATCACTTCTACTGAAACTGTTTCTATTATTGGAACTTCCCTTTGTACATAGGCTGAATCTGCCTCGCTCCATTCCTCAACTGTGTTGGTACCAACCTCAATTTCTTTGGAGTTTATGCATCTATCTTCCACCCAGATTGGTTGACTAATTCCAACTTCTGCTGGTGCTATGTCGAGCCAAAAGTCAACCCGTGTAAAGTCTTTTGCATTGTTGGAAAGTTCAGACCAAAATTGTGTCTCAGGTAAACCCCAACTTGTGATCATTGTTTCTAAACTGATTATTTCTGGCGTTCTTAAATAACTACTATCATAAATCATAACGATGTAATCCGTACCGATGTCTTTTAAGATTTCATTGGTAGCCCCTGCATCTTTATACTCCTCTTGGTATTTGAAAATTCTATTGCCCAAATCATAACCTCGGCGTGCGGCTTTTTTGCTTCCCTTTAGCGCATCTTGATATTCTTGTTGTTGTCTTTGGTAATAATATTCTGCAGCCTTTTCGTTGGCTAATTCCAACTTTGTATCCAAGTTCTTAAAGGAAGCGAACTGAGCAATTGGAATCGCTTGCTTTTCTGCAACAGCATAAATTTCATTTTGAATCGTCTCAATTTTTTCTAACCTTCCCGAAACACGTGGCCAGACCTCTAGACTATCTGATTGCATCCAGCGATCAATTATCTGTTCATCTTGTGCAATTCGATCGGCATGAATTTTTATTAATAAATCTTTTTCGGTTTCATTCATCTTTTGCTTTGCTAAAAGTTTAACAAAGGCTTCCTCTGCGTTTCCTTCATCATAAAGCTTCAAAGGACCTTTACAGGCTATTAGAAAAAACAGTAAAAGAAGGGATAGATTGGTTTTCATAATTCTATTTCAATAGGTGTACTACGAAGTTAAGCCATTTGCCTTATTAATAGTCCTATCAAATTATTAAAATAAATCTCGATTTGGTTAATTGTTTTTAACAAAAAAGAGCGTGATGTAAAATGCATCACGCTCTTTAAAAAGTCCTATTTTAATATTGTTATTGCTTAATAACCTTTTGACTTATGACTCCTTCTGAAGTATTAAGGTGCAAGAAGTAAACTCCTTGCGGGTAATCAGCAATATTTCTGTTCAAATTATTTTCTCCATTGTTCAACTGGATTGCTGTACTTTCCATTACCTGACCAGCAATGCTCAAAATAGAAAGTTGAGCATCTTGTGAAGCATTAGCAGTGAAGCTCAAATTCACAGATTCTGATGTCGGGTTTGGAAATACTTTTAAAGCAGATACACCTGTAATTGTATTTACGTTAGAAGACATTCCTTCAGTCAATTCAATCTTTCCGCAGGCTGCACCATCTCCTGATGTCATACCATTACTATTCACTCCATTTCCACAAAAATAAATTGAGACAGGTCCTGATCCTTCTATGGGTGCAGTCCAATCTGCAGTAAACTCTCCCGTCGCACTTGGTCCTTTGTGCTCAAGGTAACTTCTTGAAGTGTTTGATGCAACAGACATTTTAGCATTATCACTAATATTAGTATAGTCAGAAGATTCATCTCCAGCAACATCTAATGCCGCTTTTAAAGCCAGCAACTGAAAACCATAAGCAGCTGGTGTTCCTACATCATTATTAAGCTTTACCTTAAAAGAATAAGTTTCTCCTGGAATATATTCAGCCGTTACAGGATTAGCTGATGCATCCTCAATTTCTAAATTAATAGACACTTGAAGGGCTGCATTATTGTTGTGACAAGTCACACAAGTCTCATTTTGATCGCCAGGAGCTCCGGTATTTCCATTGCCCGTACTTGCTGCTCGGCCTTGCGAGCTAGCCATACTTATTGCTATGGTAAGCACCAAACATCCTATGAATAAAGCGTAAATAAATTTTAATTTCATAAGTTTCAATTTAATAGTTTCAAAAGGTTGGGGTAAAAGTCGTAATTTTTTAGGGTTAAAAGTGCTTTTGTCGCCAATTGTTCTGACATTATTCTGACATTTAGTATGGCCAGCCTAACTCTGGGTTTTTTCCATTTGTGCCTCTAAAAAAGCTTTTGAGGTTGCCTAATTCCTCCTCATAGGTCCCTTCTATATAATAGGGATCCGAGAAAGTAACCAATTTTTTGTCCCAATCGAATTTACAGAGGATGATAGGAACATTGGCCCCTTTAGCGATATAATACCAACCTGACCGAATTTTTTCGACCTTCTTTCGTGTTCCTTCAGGTGAAATGTGTAATAGAAATTCCTTATGCTTGTTGAGGATTCCAATGGCAGCATCTACGAATTTGACATTTCCAGTTCGATCAACTGGATATCCCCCTAATTTGCGAAAGATGGAACCATAAGGCCATTTGAATAAAGAGCTCTTTCCAAGGTAGCGGATATTTTGTTTTAATACGATAGTAATATAGATTCCAATAGGGAAATCCCAGTTAGAGGTGTGAGGAGCCTGTACAAATAAAGCCTTAGGGACTGGTTTATAACTTTTCGAGTCAATTTTCCATCCGGTTAGCTTAGCATATAGATAACAAATCCATCGAATCATGCGTATAAAATAAGCCCGAAAGGTACAAATTACCTTAGGATTCGTAAAAATGTTGAAAATCAACGAAGCACATGTTACATTTGGACTGTTAAAGCAAAAATGACCATTTTTCGTTCAGAAATCTCATAGCATTGAATAGGATTCTTTCCATACTATTTTTCATTCTAACAAGTATTCCTTTTGGTATTGGTCAGACTGGAGATTTGGGACCGAGTCTATCGGCGAATTCTAAGCCTAAAGTAGCGGTCGAATTTTCACACCCAGCCGGCCACCATAAAGCGCCTTTCGCACTTGAATTAAATACTCCGGGAGGAAGAATTCATTACACCTTGGATGGAAGCACACCGACTAGACAATCACCGAAATATTCAGGCCCAATCTCTATAAAAAAAACGACTATTGTAAGAGCCGCCGCCTATAGTGGAAGAAGAAAAAGCAAACTTCATGCGCGAACATTTTTGATCAACGAACCGCGGTCTACTTTTCCAATCGTTTCGATAGGAATTACTCCTGATTTATTGTTTGATCCATCTGCAGGTTTATATGTGCAAGGGCCAGATGCTAATGATTCTCTCTGGCAAAAAGATGGCGCAAATTTTTGGAGCAGAAAAGAGTTGCGCGCACATGTGGAGCTATTTGAAGAAGATGGTCGATGTGAACTAAACACAGGAACTGGATTTAGATTGTTTGGTGGGGTAAGTAGATTGTTTCCTCAAAAGTCGATGACCTTAGTAGCTAGAGATAGATATGGAAAAAAGAAATTCAGGCATAAAATATTTGGAACGGATGGTTTGAAATCTTACAAATTTTTGGTCCTCAGAAATTCAGGTTCTGATTGGGGGAAGTCAGGATTTAGAGATGCCTACATTACTAGTTTAGTTGAAGATTGGGATGTGGATATTCAAGACTATCGTCCTTCACAACTTTATTTAAATGGTGAGTACTGGGGAATATACAATATCCGAGAAAAAATCAACCGATATTATTTAGAAGATCATCATGATGTGGACCGTGACAGTCTTGATTTACTCGAGCATAAGTACGATTTAAAAAGAGGAGGACGAACGCATTATTTAAAAATGCTAAAATATCTCGGGAAAAATTCCATGGCCGAAAAGGAGCATTACGATTATATTCAAACACAGATGGAGATTGATAATTTTATTGATTATCAAATCGCACAAATTTTTATAGATAACAGAGATGCCGGAGGAAATATCAAATATTGGAAGCCTCAAACCAAAGAAGGAAAATGGAGATGGGTATTATACGATACGGACTGGGGATTTGGTTTGCACTTTGCTAGCGCCTATAAATTTAATAGCTTAAAATTCCATACTCGACCGGATGGGCCAGATTGGCCTAACCCACCTTGGAGTACTTTCATCTTGAGAAAATTATTGGCCAACGAATCTTTTAAACTTAATTTTATTAATCGTTTTTGTGATAGGATGAATACCAGCTTGTCAGCTGAATTTACATTGAACCGATTAGAGGAATTCATTGATAAATACGAACCTGAGGTGGCACGGCAAATGGAACGTTGGAATCTGGAAGAGTGGGTTCGCGATGAACAACTTGAAAGGATGACTAAATTTGCAAAAAACAGACCCACTTATGTTAGAAATCATCTTAGAGAATATTTCGACTTAGGGGAAGATTCGGAGGTGATTTTGTCTAGTTCTGTCGGTGGACAGGTTGTTTTGAATGATGCTATTGTAATTAAAAACAAAACGTATTATGGCCAATATTTTCAAGGGGTCCCTATCAATGTAAAAGCGATTCCAAAATTTGGATATAGGTTTTCTCATTGGGAAGGAATCGCCAATGACAATACAGCAGGAAATGAAAATATTGACATTCAGTTTTCTCCTGAAAAAAATAAGGAGATCATTCGAGCAGTTTTTGAACCATTTGAACACCCATTAGCTGGCAAGATTATAATTAATGAAATATCTCCAAGAGATAAAGAAGCAGGAGATTGGATAGAACTTTATAATAAGACGGAGGAAGCTATAGCCATAGATGGATGGATATTCTCTGATGCTAAAAACACTTTTAGTATTCCTGCAGTAAGTATTGGCCCTAAGGAGCACTTGATCCTTTGTCAAAATGAACAATCTTTTAAGCGCACGTACCCTGGTGTTAAATCGCTAGTTGGAAGTTTTAATTTTGGTCTAAACAAAAGAGGGGAGCAATTGGCCTTGTATGATGATCGAGGAGCGAGTATAGACTCCGTAAAATATTCCGTCGACCCTTTAGATACAATTTTTACAGTTGGACTTTTATTGCCGCACTTAGATAACGGTGATCCTGAAAATTGGAAGATAGAAATGGGCCAGGGAACGCCAGAAGCTATGAATCCACAATTCCTTCAAAGTTCTATTCGTTCCGCACAGAATCTTTGGATTCGATCAGGTATTTTATTCGGTATAATTATTTGCGGATTGATTTTCATATTGATGAAAGGCTACCTCAAGCCTTCCAACCAGCGGCGTTAATTACTTTTTTCATTTCGATATAAACGCTCGGATTTCCAGCTAAAATTTCTCGTCCATTTACTGCCGTGCCCGTTCCAGAAAAATCACTTGTTTTTCCTCCAGCTAATTCTACCAGGAAAACGCCAGCTGCTACATCCCAAGGGTTAAGGTTCGTTTCATAAAAACCATCGAATCTTCCGCAGGCGACATAAGCTAAGTCCAGCGCAGCGGATCCAAGCCTCCGGATGCCTCTAGTGCCCTCCATGAAGGAAGACAATGTTTTCATATACTTATCAATATTTTCAAAGTAGTAGTATGGAAATCCAGTGGCCAACAAACTATCCTTTAGTAATTCGGTTTGACTTGTATTAATGACACTGCCATTAAGCATCGCGGCACCTCCTTCCCAACCATAAAAACATTCCTTCCTTAAACATTCGAGTATAATTCCCAGGACGATTCGACCCTTGTATTCTAAGGCAACTGAAATAGAAAAAAAAGGTATTTGGTGTAAAAAATTGGTAGTGCCATCCAAAGGGTCAATGATCCACCTCATTTCGGTAGAATCACTTTGAGAAACGGTGCCTTCTTCTGTCAGAAATCCCGATGATGGAAGGGCTTCTTTTAATGCTAAAACCAATTGCTCCTCCGCTTCTTTATCTACATGACTAACTAAGCTATTTAAACTTTTATGTTCGATAGCTCCTTCCGAAATTTTACCTAACTGAGTTTCAATAAAATCTCCAACCAACTGAATTTTGGGGAGTAAATTTTCACAAATAGTTTTGAGTTGGTCTTTGTTCATGTAGCTATTTAGTTGGTAAGACTTTTTGTGAAAATCCAAGGATAAAGTAAATCAATCAATTTATGTTTATATTATTGTAAATATACCAAATAGGAAACCCTCAGTTTTGTAAAAGAATATTTTTTGACAAATTAATATATAAATGAAATTTGCTTTTATAACGGATTTGCACATTGATAAGGCTTATGAATATCCATATGGGATTGACCCTAGGGCAAATTTCCAACGCATTTTAAAAGCAATTGCCAAAGGTCCCGCAGAACAATTAATCATCGGAGGAGATCTTTGTTATAGAGCGCCAGAGGTCGAAATTTACGAATGGATTTTTGAAGAATTGGCTCAATTCAAAATGCCTTTCCATATTATTGCTGGAAATCATGACGATCCTGAGATGATGAGTAAAATAGGTGGATTTGAAGCCTTGATGACCGAAGGAGAATTATTTTATGCTCGAAAATTTAAACCCTTCTTAGCGATATTCTTAGACACTTCAAAAGGGAAAGTATCTAAGAATCAACTTGCTTGGATGGACAGACAACTGTATCAACACAAAGGGCCTACTGTGATTTTCATGCATCACCCTCCAATGCATGCCGGTGTTCCAGTGATGGATGATAATCCCAAAAGAGCCTTTCAGGGAAAAGAGGCATTTCTTGAAATATTGGAAAGCACAAATCGCCCCATTCCCATTTTTACCGGACATTATCATGTTGAAAAAACAGTTAGTTTTAAAAACGTTCAATTGTTTATTACCCCTTCTTGTTTTTTTCAAATCAATCAATTTAAAGATGATTTCAAAGTCGATCACCATAGGATAGCCTACCGTCTAATCGAATTGGATGGGGACAGTTTAAAAAGTAGTTTGCATTATATCGCCGGATCCCGCCAAATGGATTCTTAGTTTTTGTATTTTGTTGCGTAATGAAGCAGTTGACCAATATTTCAAGCTTTATAGATAAAATAAATAATTGGATAGGAGAAAAAGTCTCTTGGCTTTCTGTCTGCTTAATTCTCGTAGTTTGCCTAGATGTGCTTCGCAGAAAGTTATTTAATCAAACGGAAGCTTGGATCACTGAACTGGAATGCTTTCTTTTTGCTTTAATTTTTCTGCTAGGAGCTGGGTATACTTTTTTACATAATCGACATGTTCGGGTAGATGTTTTTTATGCCAAACAATCTGCGATTGAAAAAGCATGGATTAACCTTGCAGGAATTGTTCTATTGTTATTTCCTTGGTTGATTTTTATTTTCTACTGGAGTATACATTACGCTTGGCAAAGTTTTTTAATGAAAGAAGGTTCTCCCAATCCGGATGGATTGCCCGCATTATATTTGATGAAGTTTACAATTTCGATCGGATTGTTTTTACTATTTCTCCAAGGTGTTTCAGAGGCAATAAAATCTATCCTAATTATAAAAGGAAGTGAAAAATATTCGCAAGAAAACTGATGGAAATTATTGCATTCATATTATTCCTAAGCATTTTCTTACTGATCCTCTACGGCTTTCCGGTGGCTTTTACCATGGGTGGAATTTCCATTTTATATGCGATTTGTTTTTTAGAGCCTAGTAGTTTAGCCGCATTACCTTCTCGGTTTATGTGGGTGATGAGTAACAATATTTTGATTGCCGTCCCCTTGTTTATTTACATGGGAATAATGCTAGAAAAATCTGGACTGGCCGAAAGCATGTTAGAAAGCATGGCTATGCTCTTCGGTCGAGTTAGAGGAGGCTTAGCTATATCAGTGGTTGTCGTTGGAGCACTCCTAGCGGCGAGCACAGGGATTGTTGGAGCTACTGTGGTGACCATGGGCTTGATCAGCCTCCCAGTAATGCTAAAGCGAGGGTATCAAACAGAATTGGCTACAGGGACAATTGCTTCCTCGGGAACCCTTGGACAAATAATTCCACCTTCTATTGTTCTTGTCTTATTAGGAGATACTTTGCAAATTCCTGTTGGTGATTTATTTCGCGCAGCAATAATTCCTGGTTTGCTGCTAGTAGGTGCTTATATTTTATACATACTTATAAAGGCTCAGCTTGATCCAACATCTGCTCCTGCAATTCCAAAAGAGGAAATAGATGCATTTCAAAAAGACAATTATTTAGGAAAATTATTCAAAGCTTTTTTCTTGCCCATGATCTTAATAGTGGCAGTACTAGGTTCTATCTTTTCTGGTTTGGCCTCTGCAACAGAGGCCTCCGCTATAGGAGCTTTAGGAGCATGTCTATTGACTGTCGTTCAGAAAAAATTTAGCTGGAAAATTCTCAAAGAAGTAGGAAGCGAAACAACCAAATTAACGTCTATGGTTTTTCTAATACTGCTGGGAGCCACCACTTTTAGCTTTGTATTTAGATCGCTGGGTGGAGATCGTTACTTGATTGAATTAGTAGAGGCCGCTAACTTCACACCAATGGTGTTTTTGGTTCTTGTGATGATCGCCGTTTTCATAATGGGATTTTTCATCGACTTTATTGAAATCATTTTCATCTTTGTACCCGTTGTTGCTCCAATTTTAGAGAATTTTGGAGTGGACTTAGTTTGGGTTGGAATTCTTTTGGCGCTAAATCTTCAGACCTCATTCCTCTCTCCACCTTTTGGGTTTTCCCTTTTTTATCTAAAAGGAGTCGCTCCACCTGGAGTAACAACCCAGCATTTGTATCGTGGAATTATTCCATTCTTGCTTATCCAGTTGGTGCTATTAGCCCTAGTTTTTATGTTTCCAACACTTTTGGGCTGAAGTCTTTATTTAGGAAAGCGATTCATTAGTCCTTCTGGTCTATTTGCTCTTTTATACCGATTTAATAATTCTCTTCTAAAGTTTTTTTCAACAGATGGAATCATCGCTATTTTTCTAGCAGGTAGCTTTCCCTTGAGATCCACAAAAAGTTGCTTCTTAATTTTAATTAATTCCAATTCATGATCGAAATAATTGTCAATATAGCTTTCCGCTTCTGCATCTGACATCAATTCAAGTCTAGGCTTTTTATTTTTATTTTTAAATGTGCGCAGACTTTCCTCATGCTTTTCAAAAATAGGCCAAAACACATTTGATTCTGCTTCTGTTAGCTGCAAAGATTGTTCGTAATGTTTTTTTCTTAATTCTTTTCCCTCTTTTCTTTTATTTTCAAAGTCTGGCCCTTGGGCTAATAGTGAACCTGTTGAAATAAACAAGAGTGTCCCGATGAGTGCAAATAAATTTTTCATAATTAAAATAAGTTTAGAATTTCTTCTTCGTCCATATCGTCAATGAATTCTTCGAGGAAATCATTTTCGGAAGTTTGGGCTGAGTTTAAGTTTTCAATATTGATAAATGTTGCTAGATCAAATAATTCCTCCGATTCGTAAGATTCAATGTTCATTTCCACCAAAGTTTCAATTGTAGAAATATCCACCGAAGCAAAAATATCTTCTGTTGGGGTAGATGAATTATTAGTGAATAAAACTAATCCGGCTACTAGTATTGCGATGGAAGCTAAAGAGACAATTGCCCGAGGGGAGGAAATGGAGTGCCAACCATTTTGAAGGTTGTCCCAAAAACTCAATTCTTTTTTGACAGTTTGTTTTTCAAGCTTTTGAAAAACGGCTTCCTGCATGCCTTCAAAGTATTTGAACGGTATTTTGTAGGGAGAATCATTTTTCAATTCTTCCAATTGAGGTGCAATCTTATTGCTTAATTGCCCTAATTCTTTTTGGATCTCATTTCGCTCCTTCATGAATAAATGATTCTATTTTTTTAACTGCATGATGATAAGAAGCTTTAAGTGCGCCTACAGAAGTATTTAATATTTCGCTCATGTCCTGATAGCTTAGTTCATCAAAATATCTCAAATTAAAAACCGCTTTTTGCTTGTCCGGTAATCTTGCAATTGCCGAGACTAACTTCAATTGAATTTCATTCGGATCAAAATACTCGGCAGCAGTTTGATGAAATTGATCTTCGGATAATTCTGAAAAACCCAGCTTTTTTTGTTTCTGTAAAAAAGTGAAAGTTTCATTACTGGCTATTCTATATAGCCAAGTGTATAATTTCGAATCTTCTTTAAATTTTTGGATGTTCTTAAAAACCTTAATGAATGTATTTTGCAAAACATCATTGGCATCATCATGATTCTCCACCATTCGACGAATTAGCCAATACAATCTTTCTTGATATTCCTCCATCAGCAACTCAAAGCCACGATTCATGGTTTCCCGGTTTTTCATGAACCCAAGAATCTGTTCATCGATATGTTGAAGCTTTGCTGTTTTCACCCTTAATTATACAACTTTGACTGCTATCCTTGACTTAGGTTTAATTCCTAGTCGTAATTATCTAAGTGTAATATGTTTTCAATCCGTTAAAATTTTGATATTCTCAGCCGAAACCGGCAATTTTCTGTCATTATTCTACCATTTTGGCTAGCAAAGCCGCTTCAGTTCGTACTTTTACTGGTCTAAAGACGTTTGATTTTCATGACAACAGGTTCCCATTTATGCAATTGAAAATTAGCTATACAATTCTATTTTTACTTTTTACGACTTTGGGCTTTTCTCAAATCGTCAATGATGACTGTATCAGTGCCATAGAATTACCCAGTGTTACTGATTGGTGTTCAAATCCAGGAGAACTAACCACAGTTGGCTCCACTGCTTCAGGTCTGAATGCCAGTTGCTTTCCAAATGGAGTGGATGTATTCGATGCATGGTTTTCATTTACTGCCATTGCCAATACGATTAATATTAGCGTGATTGGGAATGTTGATTTAAGTCCAGGAGGAACTTTGGTACAACCGCAATTAGCAGTGTATTCAGGTGATTGTATAAATGGACTAAATGAAGTAGGCTGTTTTTCAGATGGATTTAATAATGGAATTGCAGAGACATTCATTACTAACCTAACCCCCGGTGTCACCTATTTTATTCAAGTAAGCGCCCGTGGAAGTTTTGTAGGGACATATCAACTTTGTTTAAACAATTTCAATGCTCCACCTGAACCTGAGGGCGATTGTATTTCGGCAGCAGTTCTTTGTGATAAGAGTTCATTCAGTGTTGAGTTCCTTTTGGGTGGTGGTAATGATATTACCGAATTGGCAGATGCGAGCTGTTTGCAAAATTGTGGTGGTACAGACGAGTCTAGTTCTGCATGGTATAAGTGGACTTGTGATCAAGCAGGGACCCTGACTTTTACTTTGACACCAAATAGCCCTCAAGATGATTTAGATTTCGTGCTGTATGAACTGCCAAATGGTATAGATGATTGTAACGGGAAGGAAGAATTGCGCTGTATGGCGTCAGGTGAAAATGTAGGGGAAGCATTGGCAGGTTGGGTCGCTTGTACTGGCTCAACAGGTATAGGTGTAGGGAATGAAGATACTGGAGAAGGATGTGGCTGTGCCGCAGGAGATAATAACTTCGTTGCTCCGATAAATATGGAAGCCGGAAAATCATATGCTTTGATCGTTTCTAACTTTTCAGATAGTGGTTCTGGCTTTTCAATTAACTGGGGCGGAACAGGAACTTTTCTTGGTCCTGATGTTGATTTCGCTTTGCAGCCAGACACCAATATAGAATGTGATGAGTCGGTGGCAATTGTAGATGCTTCGGCTTTTGGTGCAGGAAGTATCGTGGGCTGGTCCTGGTCTTTTGGCGCAGGAGCTATTCCTGCTAATGCTTTCACGCCTGGACCACATAATGTAGAATTTGCTTCCTTTGGACCAAAATTAATTACCCTTACAGTGGAATCAGATGGGGGTTGTTTTGTTACAAAGACAATTCCACTCAACGTGCGAGAATGTTGTATTATTCCAACTGACTTAGAAATACAATTGGTAGAAGCCATTGATCCACTTTGCGCCGGGGAAGCATCAGGGATGATTACAGTGGAAGGATTTAATGGAGACCCTGATTACACCTATTCGTTGAATAATGGAACTCCTCGAACATTTCCAGTTTGGGGAGGGCTAACTGCGGGAACTTATGAAATTTTGATTCAAGATATTAAAGGTTGTCAATCCACATTAATCGTTACGCTAAATGATCCTCCAGCTGTTATTGTGGACGCGGGCCCAGACATTACAGTCAATCTTGGAGAAGAAGTCAATCTTACCGCAGTTGCGCAACCGGCAATGGATATCATCAGCCTGGGATGGAGTGGAGATTCTACTTTGACTTGTTTTGATTGTCCTAATCCAACCGCTACACCTTTTCAGACAACGCAGTATACGGCCACAGCTATAAATGATGTAGGTTGTGAAGGGTTTGATAATATGATCGTTGAAGTGCGCGATGTGCGACCCATTTATATCCCAAATGTTATTTCTCCAAACAATGATGGAAACAATGATTTGTTCCATATTTTTGGAAATGCAGCTGCTGTAGAAATCACAGAAATTCGAATTTTTAATCGATGGGGCGCTGTCATTTATGAAGAGCAAAATTTGCCGTTAGGTCAAAATTCTCGAGGTTGGGATGGGACCTTCAAAGGGCAGCAATTGACTTCTGATGTTTTTGCATTTTATGCGATAATCCGATTTATCGACGATAAGGAAATTCTCTACGAAGGGGATATTACCATCATGCGCTAATCAAGCCACGCTCTAATGAGAACTTTATTTCTTTGCTTTCTATTCTTAGTTGGTTTGCTTTCCTGCGAAAATGATATTGCTGATGTCAATAGGGTTTTCGCTGACAGACAAACCAATGTTGAGATAGCCAAAGAGATCGAAATGACCTATAGTGATTCTGCTGTTGTAAGAGTAGTTCTGAAGGCACCCATTTTAGTCAGACATCTGGAGGGCAGCGAGCCGTATCAAGAATATCCCGACGGTCTATTTGTGGAATTTTATAATGATTTTGGTCAAAAGCAGGGGCAAGTTAGTTCCAAGTACGGACTGCGTTATGAAAGTAAGAATCAAGTAATTTTACAAGATTCAGTGGTTTGGTTGAGTATTCGAGATGAAAAATTGGAATCTGATGAGTTAATCTGGGATGACAAGGAACATATAGTTTATTCTGATAAATGGGTCAAAATCACTCAACCAGGTCAAGAAGTCATATATTCTTACGGTTTTGAGGCTGATGAGGACTTTACGCACTGGAAATTGAAAACTATGGAGGGCAGTTTACCGTATGAAGGGTTCAGGAAAGAAGAAAATCGCTAATTTCCCGATATATTACGTGTCCGAATCTCAATGCTGATAATACCAATCATTATTTGTCTTTTGCTAAGTGCCCTATTTTCGGGTGCTGAAATCGCCTTTATTTCGGCGAGCAAGCTTGAAGTGGAGCTAAAGAAAATGCAAGGATCCCGAAGAGGAGGCATTATGGGAAGGTGGTATGATAAGCCAGCCCAATTTTTAAGCACTATGCTGGTCGGAAACAATATTGCCCTGGTGCTTTTTACCATTCTTATGGGCAATCTGATGGAGCCTACTTTCACCGCATACTTTGGGATGAATGAAGGTGTTTTTCTTTTGACTAGCACTTTAGTGATAACTATTGTCGTCTTGATCTTTGGAGAATTCTTACCAAAGACTATTTTCCGACTATTTTCAAATTCTATTCTTTTCTTCCTAGTTTATCCCTTGCAATTTGTAAGATGGTTACTAGCCTTTCCTGCATGGGTCATGACTCAATTATCTAAAAGACTTTTGAGGTTAATCTTTAAAACGCCAATAGGGGTAAATGATAATGTAATAACCAGGTTAGACTTAGAGAATTATATCAAAGGCACAAGACTACAAGACAGTGATGACGAGATCGATGCGGATCTTTTTGGAAAAGCGCTTCACCTGCGTACAGTAAAGGTAAGAGAATGCATGGTGCCTCGAACTGAAATTGTGGATGTGGATGTGAATGATAGCCTCGATCAGCTCAAACAAATCATCACCGAAACAAAACTTTCCAGGGTTATTGTAACAGAAGGGGATGTAGATAACGTCTTGGGGTATGTTCATCATCAGCAGTTATTTACTAATCCCAGCTCTATAAAAAAGATGATTATTGACATTCCTTTTGTCCCTGAAGCAATGCGGGTACGGGATTTGATGGATAAGTTGATAAAGGCTCGAATTAATATAGCCTGTGTGGTGGATGAATACGGTGGAATAGCCGGGGTTATTACCCTAGAGGACATATTAGAAGAGATTTTTGGGGAGATCGAAGATGAACATGATAACGAAGAACATGTGGAAACGCAGATATCGGAAACAGAATTCGTCTTAGCAGGTAGATTAGAAATTGACTACCTGAATGAAAAATATGAGGCCTTAGAATTTCCGGATGGAGATTACGCCACCCTATCAGGATATTTAGTGATGACCTCACAGTCAATTCCAGAACAAGGTGCTACAATAATTTTAGAAGGATATCAATTCAACCTAGAGTTGGTTAGTGAAACAAAAATCGAAACAGTTAGAGTAATAAAGCTCCCAACTACTGATGAAAAAATGGCTTAATGACATAGCTTATTCTTTTCCACTTCAGCTGCTTTTTTTGCATCTGCGTAGCTACCCTCTATTGATCATTTGTTGGATAGTTATTGGTTTGCTCATGTCGGGCAACTTGGGAAATATTTTTGGAATAAAATATTTGTTTTTAACTCCAGAATATTTCGGAGAAGTCAATAGTCTTTCGTATTACTTTTTGGGTTTAGGGTTCGGAGCATTTTTAATGACTTGGAATTTGGCAACCTATCTTTTGACAGCTCACCATTTTCCCTTTTTAGCAACCTTGCAAAAACCCTTTACAAAGTTTAGTATTAATAATTCATTAGTGCCGCTTTTCTTTTTAGTGTATTATTTAATTCACACTATTTACTTCAAGTTGTATTTTGAATTTGACGACGCAGGAACCATCGCTCTACATTGCTTTTCTTTTCTGGGAGGAGCCTTAAGTTTCATATTGTTGGCGGCCATCTATTTTTTCTATACCAATAAAGACATACTTAGCTTTCTAAAAATACCAAAAGAAGAAGCCGAAAAGTTGCTTGCCCCTTTGACTTCTGGAAGAAAGGCAAAGCAAATGGAAAGTTTAAAAAAAGGAAAAAATAGATGGCGAGTAGATACCTACTTAAATGAATCCTTATCTCCAAGACTTGTTCGGCCAGTTGGCCATTATGATCCAAAGTTACTCTTAAAGGTCTTCAAACAAAATCATGTAAACGCTTTGATCGTTCAAATCTTGGGCCTATTGGTGCTTGTCTGCTTAGGTTTTATGATTGACAATCCATATTTCCGAATCCCTGCTGGAACGAGTATTTTTATTTTGGGAACCATCATTGTGGCGGTTACAGGCGCAACGATTTATTGGTTTGAACAATGGACGCTCACCTTTATGGTCGCACTTTTAATGTTGATTAATTATATCAGCTCATTCTCTATGTTCGGGCATCACAATAAAGCTTATGGGTTGGAATACACTAAAGAGAGGCCAACCTATGATTATGAAAGCTTAGTAAAGCAAATTCAGCCAGCTCAAATTGCTGCTGATAAAATCACTACGATTGAAAGATTGAATAATTGGCGTGCTCGATTTCCAGCGGATAAGCCACCGAAGATGGTTGTTTATTGCGTAAGTGGTGGAGGGACAAAAGCCATGGTTTGGGTAATGAAAGTAATGCAAGAATGTGATGATTTGTTGGAAGAACCTATTACACCCCGGGCGACGCTTATTACAGGTGCTTCAGGAGGAATGATTGGGGCGAGTTATATGCGAGAATTGTATTTGCAAAAAGAAAATGGCAGGAGCATCCAACCTATGGATGAAAAATATATTGATCAACTAAGCCAAGATCTACTTAATTCCATGGCGTTTACCATCATTTCAAATGACTTATTTTTACCATGGCTTAAGTTCGATTATGAAGGTAAAACTTACCAGAAGGATCGAGGATATATTTTTGAAAAGCAGTTGAACGAAAACACCTTGGGAATTCTTGATAAGCCGTTAAGCGCATATCTTGAACCTGAGCAAGCAGGGATTACCCCCGCGATAATTCTTACCCCATACATCGTTAACGATGGACGTCAATTAATGATCTCTCCAACAGGAGTGTCTTATATGTGTACTGCACCCATCGCTCAAACATTGCCGGGGGCAGTAGAAATGGATGCAATTGATTTTGGGAAATTTTTTGAAAAGCAAGGATCAGATCGACTAAGGTTTACCTCTGCGCTGCGAATGAGCGCAACTTACCCCTACATTTTACCAAATGTTCATATGCCTTCTACGCCTAGTATTGAAATAATGGACGCAGGGCTAAGAGATAATTATGGTATTGGTTCGGCTACAAGATTTATTCAAGTGTTTCAAGATTGGATAAAAGAAAATACTTCTGGTGTGGTGATGATTCAAATTACTGCTTTGAACAAGCTAGAAGAAATTGACCAGAATGATGATAAAAGTTTATTCTCTTCTTTGGTGAACCCACTTGGTGTGGCGGGCCAAATTTTAAGTTTGCAGGATTATGAATTGGATAAAAGTATAGGTTTTGTTTATGATATTCTTGGACCAGAATATTTTGATGTCGTTAGATTCGTATATAAGCCAAGCAAGAAAAACCCTAGAGCTTCTGTGACCTTTCATTTAACCAAACGAGAAAAGAAAGATATTCTCGAAGCCATTAACAATGACCAAAATCAAGCAGCGATGGTGCGGCTTAAGACAGTCTTATCAGAATAGTTGTCAGCCTGACAATTATCCTAATTAGAAGACTCGAGCCTTCTTTTATTTTTCTCTATCATTGTGGCTGTAAGTTCATCTAAATAATTATCATGTTATCTATAAGATTGACAGCTTGCGCTGTTTTTATTTTTTGCTTCCTCGGGAGTATTAACGCCCAATTTTCGGCGGCTGAGTCAGCGGAATACGATGCTAGTCAAAATCGTTGGTTGGTTTCCAATGGAAATATTATCGCGATAGCCGCGGACGGAACGACTTCAACATTTGGTAACGCCCTCGCAAATTATGGTTTAGAAATCATGGGTGATAACGTATTTGCGGTTCAGGGAAATGGAATCAGAGGGTATGATCTTGTCAGCACCGATCAAGTGATGACAATAAATATTCCCGGCGCTAACTTCCTAAATGGATTGGGTTCAGATGGAGTAGATAATTTATACGTATCGGATTTCGGAAGTAATAAAATTCACCAAGTAAATGTGGCCGACTTAAGTAATCCAGTTATTACAACTATTGTCGATGATACACAAACAACTCCTAATGGAGTTATTTATGACGGTCCCAACAATAGACTTCTATTTACAAGTTGGTCTGGCTCGAATGCTCCAATAACAGCTGTTGACCTCACAGACTTTAGTTTGTCCAATGCAGTTACAACTACGGTTGGAAGAATAGATGGCATTGATGAGGACAGCGAAGGAAATTATTATATCTCAAGTTGGTCTCCGGCAAGAATAATTAAGTACAATAATGACTTCAGTGCAGCGCCGATAACGATCACCACACCGTTTATCTCCTCTCCCGCTGATATCGGCTACGCTAAAGAAACGGACTCATTGGCTATACCAATTGGCAGCAATGTTGTGTTTGTAGATTTAGCACCAGACACGATTTCTGGAATAGAACATTTAAAGAAGGAAAATTTTCAATTAGTAGTAAGCCCCAATCCCTCAAGAGGAGCAGCCCAAATAAATTTCTTTTTGGAAAAAAGTCAGGCTGTTGATTTGATTTTATTTGACCAAGAAGGAAAATTGCAGTCCATATTGCTGGAAGGAATTCAGTCATACGGATATCATAAAATTTCCCTGGCAGGACATTCGTTTTCTGCCGGACAATATTATTTAGTTTTGACAACAAAACAGGGTAGGCAAACTGTTCCAGTTGTACTAAGTAACTAATTTGGACGTAAAAGCGTCCTTAAAACAAAACCATAGATGGAATTTAAATACGACCAGTTGTGGAAAGACAATGCAATTGACTACAGTGCATATCGTGAATTGATGGCGACTCAGGTAGCAGAGGGTAGTACTTCGGGGCCAATACAAAACGAAGGGTTAAGTAACTATACCAAAATAAATCATAGCCGTATGAAGCGGTTGGATAAAAAAATTGAGCTTTTACCCTCAGTTATAGAACGCGTAAAAATGGTTCGTCAACCTCAAAATTGGTTGGTGATAACTGAAACATGGTGTGGCGATGCTGCTCAAATTTTACCGGTGATTGCTAAGCTGGCAGCTTTAAATGAATATATTAGTCTAAAGTTGATTTGGAGAGATGAAAATTTGGCTTTAATGGATGCTCATCTTACCAATGGTTCACGAGCAATCCCAAAGCTGATTTGCTTGAACGAAGATTTTACCGCAATATTGGGAGAATGGGGAGCGCGTCCAAGAGATGCCCAAGAGATGGTCATGAGCAATAAAGCAGTAATGACAAAAATAAAAGACAAGGAAAAAAAAGCAAACCATTACAATGATTTTCAAATTGAATTGCAAAAATGGTATAATGAAAACAAGGGAGAAGCAGTTCAGTTAGAAATGTTAGTGGAAATTGAAAAGTGGCAAATGTAATAAGGCTTACTATTTTGCAATCGATGGAAGAACAACTCGAACATAGTCAGGTATCGAATCTAAAGCCAAATCATACTATTGTAGTCTTAGCCGAAGGTATTCAGAGTCCCGAAAATGTTGGAAGCATTTTTAGGATTTGTGATGCGATGGGAGTGAAAAAATTATATTTTTCAAAAGATTGCCCTACAACAGAAAGTCGAAAAGTTAAGCGAACTGCAAGGAGTACCAATCATTCAATACCACATGAATATGTTGAAAATGTTCTCGAATTAATCCAAGGGTATCAATCCAAGGGTTATAAATGCCAGGCACTGGAGATTACCAGTGGAAGTATCTCTGTTTATAAATATAAATTTTTAGCGGAAGAAAAATATTTCTTATTGATTGGATCGGAAAGACATGGAGTAGATGCTGATCGGTTAAGTTTATTAAATGAGCACATTCATATTCCGATGTTTGGGAAAAACTCTAGTATGAATGTCGCTACCTCACTTGGAATCTATCTTTCGCAACTCTGTGATGCCTGTAACTAATTAGCTGCTAATGGGATAGTCTCCTTCGGCCCATTCGGTCCAAGAACCATCAAATACCGAGGTCTTATTATAGCCTGCTATAGTCGCCGCCAATAAAATTATACAAGCCGTAATTCCTGACCCACAACTGTAAATCACTCGTTTTTCACCTGGATCGAATTGATCAAAAATTTGCTTTAACTTTTCAGGCGACTTAAACTTTCCTTCAGTTAAAACAACAGTATAAGGTAGGGATTTAGATTTCGGAATATGACCTCCGCGTAACCCAGCTCGAGGTTCTGGCGCTGTTGCTGCAAAGCGTCCAGCAGACCTGGCGTCAAGAACCAAACATTCTTCCGTAGTGATATTTGATAAAACTTGCTGGGCGTTTACCAACCATTCCTTTTTTAATTCAGCTTTAAAGTTGCCAGGCTTTTCTCCATAATTCAAATCGTTTTCTGCTAACGCACCACCAGCACGGATCCATTCTGGCAATCCTCCATCTAGGACAGCAACATTATCATGTCCCATCGCTTTAAATAACCACCAAGTTCTAGGGCTTGAATAGATGCCAGTTTTATCATACACAACAATTTTGCTGTCCTTGTTTATGCCTAAGGTTTGACATTCCCGAGAAAAATCTTCTTGAGTCGGAATTGTATTTGGTAACGAAGATTGTTGGTTTGAAAATTTATTTTTTAGATCAAAAAAACGAGTACCAGGAATTCCAATCTGCGATGGGGGAGCGGTATCTCCCTTTCCGCCTACTTTATTAATGCTTGCATCGAGTACTATAAGTTTCGGGTCCTGTTTATTTTCTTGCAACCAATTTGCATTAATAATCGTCTTTTTAAAGAAGTCAGCCATGTTGTTGTTTGCTTAAAAATAAGCAAAATGAAAAATAATAAGGTAAAAAATATAAAGAAGGCAGTCTAATGTTTATATTTAAGGAAATAGATTAGTTGCCAAACATGCAGATCAACGCATGAAGGAGTTTCCATGGACGTAAGAAGATGAGTAGAACTTTAATATTTCGAATGGAATTGATTCCGTTCTGACTTACATTTTATTGTACCGGAAAACCGTAATATTATGGCCTCAATACAATTACTGAATGACAATCTTGATCGTAGGTTAGCCGCTCATTTACTTCGGCGAAGTACATATTGTCCCACAAAAGAAAACATAGATTTATTTATTGGTAAAAGTGTTGACCAAGCAGTTGACGATCTTTTCGCAATAAATAATTTTGTGATTGAAGAAGCTATTGATTATCAAACGGGGCAGCCGTATGTAAATACTGGAATTGAGCCCATAGGGAATAGTGGAATTTTAAATGAATATACTACTGGACTTTGGGTCAACCATAGTTTGACAGATCTTTCCATAAGACCCAAATTAGGTTTTTGGCTCCATACTACTTTTACCGCAACAAAAGAAGCAGGAAACTTCAGGATGTTTTATGATTACCTAAAGTTGTTACGCCATTTTTCCTATGGTAATCTAAAGGCTTTGGCTGTTCAAGTGAGCTTTGATAACACAATGCTCTACTATCTCAATGGACGAGAAAACACTAAAGCAAATCCCAACGAAAATTACGCAAGAGAATTTTTTGAACTTTTCACCATTGGAAAAGGGCCACAAATCGGACCAGGGGATTATACGAATTATACAGAAGATGATATCGTTACTGCAGCAAGAGTATTGACAGGGTTTAAAAGCACCTGGAGAACACTAGGTGGAAATCCTACTTATTGGAATGCGATTATTGGTATTCAAACAGGAAGAGCTCAGTACTCGCATCATGACGAAGAAGATAAAACATTCAGCGCGAAGTTTGATAATACTACGATTTCGGCGGCAATTGATGATAATGATATGTTTAGAGAACTGAATGACTTCGTTAATATGGTTTTTGCAAAAGAGGAGACAGCGAAAAACTACTGTCGTAAACTCTATCGATACTTTGTAAATAATAAAATATCTGCTGAAGTCGAATCAGATATTATTGCCCCTCTAGCTCAAACACTAATAGCAAACAATTATGAAATCGTTCCTTGTGTCAAACAACTTTTGAAGAGTGAGCATTTTTATGATCGAGACGATGCTGTAGCTACAGACAACCATATAGGTTCAATCTTAAAATCTCCTTTAGAGAATTTAACCCAGACTCTGTCATTTTTTAAAATACAATTACCAGATCCCATAGTCGACCCTGAAAATCATTACCATCGCTGGTATGCGCTCACAGCAAATAGAACGATTAGTGTTTTGGCAGGTATGGATATTTATCGCCCTGATTCTGTGGCAGGTTATCCGGCCTATTTTCAAGAACCGCTATTATCAGAAAACTGGTTTTCTGGATCAACACTTATCGCTCGATATAAACTCGCTGAAATACTGTTAACTGGACGACGAGTACTAAATGGAGGAGATAACGGAGGAGTTGAATTTGATATAGTTGATTTTGTAGCAAACGGAAATGTTATTTCTTTTCCGGCAGAAGCGACGTCAATGGTCCAAGAATTCACCAATTATCTTTTTGCCGAACAACCTTTGCCCGATAGATTTAACTATTTGTTGAACGATGTTTTCCTAGATAACCTTTCGTTACTGAATTGGGAATTTGAATGGACCAATTATATGAATACTGGTAATGATGAATCAGTAAGGATTCCGCTAGAGCGTTTGTTCAAAGCTTTATTGTCTTCACAAGAATTTCAAATGATGTAATCGAATTTTCCGATCCTTAATTTATTAATATGAAACGTCGAAAATTTTTACGAAATATAGGAGCAGTATCCGCCGCACCAATTCTGTTAAATGGACTACCTGTTCAGTCCTTTGCTACACCAGGAATGTTATCCATGCTAAATTGCGATGGAATTGGTGATAGGGTGTTGGTCGTTTTATTTATGAAAGGAGGAAACGACGGTATCAATACGTTGGTCCCAATCAACCAATATGATACCTACGTAAATCATAGACCAGATATTCATTTAGAAAATTCAGGTGCCAATTCAATTATAAACCTAGATTCGAATTTATCAATCGAAGATCAGATTGGATTAAATCCCGGAATGACTTCCTTTAAATCAATGTATGACGATGGCATGGCAAATATTGTTCAAAGCGTAGGTTATGCAAATGTAAATCAGTCTCACTTTAAGTCTACAGATCTTTGGCTCACGGGCGGAGATAGTACGCCACAGAATTTTAATTTAACAAGTGGTTGGATGGGCAGATATATGGAACATGCTTTTCCAGGAATTGCTGGAAATCCTTCCAGTCAATTTCCTGACCCTTTGGGCATTCAACTTGGAGATACCAAACCGTCTATAGGTTTTCATGATCATGCGAGTGAGTACGTTGGCTCTAATCTGGGTTGGCAATACCCGGGAGATTTATCTGGATTATTGTCAGGTTTAGGAACAGCCCCTCATGCTACTATGATGAATACAGATTTTGGTAAAGAAATCGAATACATCATGAATGTCGAAAATAACACCAACACTTATGGTAATCGAATTTCCGATGTGTTTAATGCTGGATCCAATTCTGGCGTAACTTATCCAGATTCTGGACTAGGTTATCAGCTCTCTTCGGTCGCGAGACTTTTGTCAGGAGGATCCAAAACTAAGATATTTTTAATTCACACCTATGGATTCGATACACATGCGGATCAAGTAGTAGCCGGACAAACACATCTTGGAAATCATTCAGAGATATTAAAAGATGTTTTTGATTCTATTAAAGTTTTTCATCAAGATTTGGCTAATCTCGGAATTGAGCAAAAAGTAATTACTTCAACTTTTTCTGAATTTGGAAGAAGAGTTACGCAAAATGGTTCACTCGGTACTGATCATGGATTGCAAGCGCCTATGTTTTTGTTTGGGTCTTCAGTTAATCCCGGTGTCATTGGGACAAATGTCGATCTTTCTGTGGTTACAGATTCAGGAAACCTTGTTGATCCGCTTCAGTATGACTATCGATCAGTTTTTAAAACGTTGTTGCAAGATTGGTTAGCAGCAGATAATTCTATAATTACTGATGTTGGTTTTGATCCTGTTCCTAAGATCCCTGGTTTAGTTAATCCAAGTGCTACAGTTACCACTGACTGTTATATTTCACCCGTTGCACCGTTGCCAGTTACCTTAAAATATTTTGACGTAGAAAAAACGCCCGACCTAAAAGTTGCAATTAATTGGACGGCTGAATATGAACGCAATTTTAAAGTTTATGAAATAGAAAGAAGTGAGGAAGGAATTCGTTTTGAAAAAATTGAGGAGGTATCACCAATGCAAAATGACGATATTCTAAAGGAGTACGAGCACTTTGATGAAACTCCTCTTGCGGGAACCTCCTATTATAGGTTAAAGTCAGTGGACCGAGATGATACATTCAGCTATAGTGAAGTTAGGGCTGTTAATTTTCAAATCGAGCAGTTAGAACATGTAAAAATCTATCCTAATCCAGCCAAATTCGATACAAATCTGGTGATGACTTCAGCTGTTTCAGACAACATATCTGCAGAGCTTCTTGACTCAAATGGTCGGCTAGTAAGCCAAATGGAACTTGACGTGAAAAAGGGTTTTAACAAGATAAACCTTCCGTTATCCAATTTCGCACCCGGATTATACCTGCTACGGTTGAATAGAAATACTGAAGTCGTCAAGCAGTTGAAGTTATTGGTGGTAGAATAGTATTTAGGGATCTATAGGTCCAAAAGGTCAACTAAGGTAGAAATAGACTACCTTTGTGCCCTTTAATACCATTGACATATGACTTTTGACTCATTGGGTATCGTCGAACCCATCCTGAAAGCCCTAGAAAATAAAGGATATTCAACGCCCACTCCTATACAAGCTCAGGCTATTCCAATATTACTTGAACATAAGGACCTTTTAGGCTGTGCTCAAACTGGCACAGGGAAAACGGCTGCTTTTACTATTCCAATCATACAGAATTTGATTGCGTCTACCGAAGGTTCTAATCGGCGAAGACCGGTAAAAGCACTAATTGTCACTCCAACGAGGGAATTGGCTATTCAAATTGCAGATAATATTACCGCTTACGCAAAATATACTTCCTTAAAAAGTACAGTGATATTCGGAGGGGTAACCCAAGGAAAGCAAAAAGCTGCGATTAAAAGTGGAATAGATATTTTGATTGCCACACCAGGTCGATTACTGGATTATATTGGACAGGGAGTACTCAGCTTAGGCGAAATAGAATACTTCGTTTTAGATGAAGCAGATCAAATGCTAGACATGGGTTTTATCCATGATATCAAAAGAATAATAAAACTGCTTCCGAAAAAAAGACAGTCGCTTTTCTTTTCAGCAACAATGCCTAAATCTATCGTTGAACTTTCAGGTCAAATATTAGGGAGTCACCCTGAGCGCGTAACAATTAAGCCAAAGCAAGCTACAGCAGAGAAAGTTTCTCAAGCATTGTATTATGTATCTAAGAGAGAAAAGATTGATTTACTCATTCATTTAATAAAAAAACCAGGAAAGGAAAATAATTCTACTTTGGTTTTTTCAAGAACAAAGCATGGGGCCGATCGGATCGTAAGGAAATTAAAAGGAGCGAATATTGAGGCAGCCGCAATTCACGGAAATAAATCTCAAGTTGCTAGACAACGTGCGCTAGGTGATTTTAAAAAGGGGAAAATAAATGTCTTGATTGCTACGGATATCGCAGCAAGAGGAATAGACGTGAGTGAATTGGAATTAGTGGTGAACTACGATTTGCCAAATGTACCTGAAACGTATGTCCATCGAATTGGTCGAACAGGAAGAGCAGAGGCGAGTGGTCTAGCTATTTCATTTTGTGATGGAGTAGAAAGAGCTTATTTGAAAGATATTGAGCGGCTAATTAATCAACGAATTCCATTAATAGAGGATCAACCTTTTCCAGATGATGGAACGATTCCTGAACCTCCGCCTCAAACTAATCGTCCAAACAACAGAAGAAATTCTTCTCGTGGCGGAGCACCAAATCGGAATAACAATAGATCAAATTCTAAAAGAGGAAATGCGGAACCTCGAAGAAGAAATGATAATTCACCTTCTAATAGAAGAAATGATGAAAAGGCTGGAGAAAATCGAGAAGGAAGAAGAGAAGATACTAGAAGCGGAAGGCCAGATCGAAAAAGAAATGCTCCGAATCCAAGAAATAAAAAACCGGATAATAAAAACGCCGATCGGCGGAATGCGCCAAGAGAAGAATCAAAAAAACAACAACGGCCTGATTCAAAAAAATCTAATCAGGACAGAAAGCCAAGACGTGGAAATGACTCCAAGCCTAAAAACATTCCGACGAGAGAAGATAAACTAAAGTGGCCTTTACTATAAGTTCCTAAAAACTATTAGGTGTTTCGACGGTATTGTCCACCAACGGCGAATAATGAATTTGTTATTTGTCCCAATGAACAATGTTTCCCGACTTCCATCAATTGCTCAAATGTGTTTTCATTGGCAATTGCGGCTCGTTGTAATTCCTTTAAAAGTTTTTCTGCATTGGCTTTTTTAGCCTCATGCAAATACTCAAGGGTTTTTATTTGATCCAGCTTCTCTTCCTCTGTGGCTCTAATCACTTCTTTTGGAATAACTGTTGGACTGCCATCTTTGCTTAAGAAAGTATTCACACCAATAATTGGAAATTCACCTGAATGCTTCAGTGTTTCGTAATGCAAACTTTCATCTTGGATCTTTGAACGTTGGTAGGTTCCTTCCATGGCCCCTAGGACACCTCCTCTCTCCGTTAGTCTATCAAATTCAAGTAATACTGCTTCTTCAACTAGTTCAGTCAACTCATCTATGATGAATGCCCCTTGTAAAGGGTTTTCATTTTTAGAAAGCCCAAGTTCGTGGTTGATGATCATTTGAATTGCAACCGCTCTTCGCACCGATTCTTCTGTGGGTGTGGTGATCGCCTCATCATAAGCGTTCGTATGCAATGAATTGCAATTGTCATAAATAGCATACAAAGCTTGAAGCGTCGTTCGAATATCGTTGAAGGAAATTTCCTGAGCATGAAGCGACCGGCCTGAGGTTTGAATATGATATTTTAATTTCTGAGATCGATCGTTGGCGCCATATTTTTCCCGCATAGCTTTTGACCATATTCTTCTTGCAACTCTTCCAATCACCGCATATTCTGGATCCACACCATTTGAGAAAAAGAAGGATAAATTTGGTGCAAAGTCATCTATATTCATTCCTCTGCTCAAATAATACTCTACGAAAGTAAAGCCATTTGACAGAGTAAAAGCCAATTGAGAAATTGGGTTTGCTCCTGCCTCTGCAATATGATAGCCAGAAATTGAAACGGAATAAAAATTCCGAACCTTCTGGTCGATGAAGTACTGTTGAACATCACCCATTAATCGGAGGGAGAATTCTGTTGAAAAAATACAAGTGTTTTGTGCTTGGTCTTCTTTTAAGATATCTGCCTGTACAGTTCCTCTGACGCTATTCAATGCATGCGCTTTTCTTTCTTCATAGATGGCTGGTTCCAAGATTTGGTCTCCAGTGATACCAAGCAACATTAAGCCTAAGCCATTATTCCCCTCTGGCAAGTCGCCTCGATATTTTGGTCGTTGGAGATTGTTGTCATCGTAAATAGCTTTCAGCTTTTGCTCAACTAAATCTTGAAGATCATTTTTGATGATATATTTTTCACATTGTTGATCTATGGCTGCATTCATAAAAAAGGCACAGATCGTTGCGGCGGGTCCATTGATAGTCATAGAAACGGAAGTAGACTTTTCGCATAGGTCAAAACCAGAATACAATTTCTTGGCATCATCTAAACAGCAAATACTTACACCTGAATTGCCAATCTTTCCGTAAATATCAGGTCTATGATCTGGATCTTCTCCATACAAAGTAACCGAATCAAATGCGGTGGATAAGCGATTCGCAGGCATATCAGCGCTTAAATAATGAAAGCGTCGATTAGTTCTTTCCGGTCCACCTTCCCCTGCAAACATCCTAGTTGGATCTTCTCCTTTTCTTTTGAAAGGAAATACTCCTGCTGTGTAAGGAAATTCTCCTGGAACATTTTCTTGTAAAGACCATCTAAGAATCTCTCCCCAATCTTTATACCTCGGAAGCACCACTCTTGGAATTCTCGAATGAGAAAGGGAAGTTGAAAAAGTAGGGACCCGAATCTCTTTCGATCTTACTTTGTAAACATATTCATCTGCTGTATAGGCTTCCTTTTTCTCTTGCCAATTATCAAGAATTCTTTGGCAACGGCCATCCAAGTCTAACTTGCGTTCATCATAAGCTTTCGTTAGTTCTGCAGCTAGAGGATGATCAGGGTTCGATTTTTGAAAATGATCTATGGAAGTTTTAAGTCCAAATAGTTCTCTCGCGATTCCTACTTGTTGATCTACCCATCGATCATACTGACGATTATTTTCTGAAATTTCAGAAAGGTATCTCGTTCGTTCTGGTGGGATGATATATATTTTTTCAGAGACAGCAGCATCTGTTCCAAATGTTGAACTTAACTTTGCGCCTGTTTTTTCAACAATTTTATTCATCAACATACGATACAATGTGTTTGTACCCGGGTCATTAAATTGAGAGGCAATAGTGCCAAAAACAGGCATGTCCTCCATGGGTACTTCCCAAAGTTGATGATTTCTCAAGTATTGTTTTTTGACATCTCTTAAAGCATCCAATGCTCCACGTTTGTCAAATTTATTGATAGCAATCATGTCGGCGAAATCCAACATGTCTATTTTTTCTAATTGAGTTGCTGCGCCATACTCAGGAGTCATTACATAAAGGGAGGTGTCAGAGTGGTCTACAATTTCTGTATCCGATTGCCCTATACCAGAAGTTTCTAAAATGACTAAATCAAAGTTTGCGGCTTTTAAAATATCCACAGCTGCTTGCACATATTTGGAAAGTGCCAAGTTGGATTGTCGCGTAGCAAGAGAACGCATGTAAACCCTGTCCTTGGCTAAGGAAGGACTAATCGCGTTCATGCGGATGCGATCGCCAAGTAAAGCTCCACCAGTTTTTCTTTTAGACGGATCCACAGAAATAATGGCGATTGTTTTATCCTCAAAGTCCAATAAGAAACGACGAACTAATTCATCAACCAATGATGATTTTCCAGCACCCCCTGTTCCAGTAATTCCTAAAACAGGAATGATTTTTTTACTGACCTTTTTTTGAAGCTCAGCTAACCATTCGGCATTTTCTTCCGGATAGTTTTCCACTGCAGAAATCATTCTTGCAATGGCTCGCTTATCTCCTTTAAGGAAGTTCGTAAGCTCTCCGTTCAAGTTTTGACCTAGTGGAAAATCGCATTGTTTCAGCACATCGTTGATCATTCCTTGAAGCCCCATTTTACGGCCATCGTCAGGAGAATATATTCTTGCAATTCCATAGGATTGTAAGTCAGCAATCTCAGTAGGTAAGATTGTCCCGCCACCTCCACCAAAGATTTTGATATGCCCGGCCCCTTGTTCTTTTAAGAGGTCATACATGTATTTGAAAAACTCATTATGGCCACCTTGATAGGAAGTTAACGCTATACCCTGAACATCTTCCTGAACAGCGGTATTCACAATTTCTTGAACAGATCGATTATGTCCCAGATGGATGACTTCCGCGCCACTGCTCTGCATAATTCTCCGCATGATGTTTATAGCGGCGTCATGCCCATCAAATAGTGAAGCGGCTGTTACGATTCGCACCTTATTTATAGGTTGGTATGGAGCGATTTTTTCCATATAGGAATTTGATTTTGGTTAGGACTGAGGGTGCAAAGATAAGGAAAAGAGAGGGGAGCAAAGAGAATTTAAGGCAGCTAGTGCTATTCAAACAGGTTAGTCGAAAGATTCAACTATAATCGACTGGTTGACTGGAGCAAGGAGGTTTGTTAGGCACGTTTTAATTGCATGCTAACTTCAATTCTATTGTTTAAAAGCCTATTTGCAGGGCTTTTATTTGGTTTCAAAGGGTAGTCTTCGCCAAGACCAAGAATCTTTAACCTGTCGTTTGAAATGCCTTTAGATTCCAAATAGTCAGCTATGCTTTGAGTTCGTTTCTGAGATTTTGCCAAATTGGCCGCTTTACTTCCAGAATCGTCCGTATGTCCCTCAATGACTAGATAATACTCCGGGTAGGAATTCATCAACCTTATGAGATTGTTTAGTTCTGATAATTCTGTAGGTGTTAACTTATCATTTTCATCGAATGTTACCTCCTTTAACCGATAACGTTCTGATGCAAGGATAGCTTGCTTTGTTTGATAACTAAAAGATGCCACTTCTAAGAAATCCGACTTTGTAATACATACTTGATGGCGATTATGTTCTCCTCCTGTGGCAGAGGTAAAGCCCCAATAAACCTTCGAATCTCCTCCAAAAATAGTTTTGATCAAATCTACTCTTTGAGAGATCCTATTGCTTTCTCCAAAATGAAAGTTTAAAATTTTGGTTGCTGGATTCCATTCTACTTTCACTTTATGTGCGGCACAATTTTCAACATTTGCTTTTGATGGGATAAGGGGAATTGGTTCTGTTAGCGCTGAACCATGGTACGGGTTTCCATTGATCATCAAAGCCACATGATCATATTCGGGATCGTTGAGGTGAAAATTTTGATAGGTATCCATTTCAATTCCTAGCGAAGGTCTTAATCCACCAAACCCCATTCCTTCTCCCTGGAAACCTGTTTGAAGTATGGGATGGAAAATGAAGACAATACCATCGGCACCGTAGTCATCACAACCAAAGTATAATTCCAATTCCATAGAGAAACTTTCATTTAAGTCAATTTGGTTTCTATACCAAACGGCTCCTCCTTTCCATATAGTTGCAGGTGTTAATTCGAAACATTGGGAACCTGCTTTTTTTGCGTCGCCGGTTAGAATGAATTCTTTTAGATCGGTAATTTCTGACTGACCAATCAATAAAATAGGAAAGGCTAATAAGAATAAGACAATGGAAATTGGGGATTTCATGTAATGAAAATAGAAAGAAGAAAATAGAAGCCCTATGAATTCAATGTATTTAACTTTTTGGGGATAAAATTTGGTTCTAGAAGCCCTAATCATTGTGTAGCTTCAACCTAATTTTCCATTAAGGTTAAAATTTCAAGATTCAATGGGTAGGATGGATATTATACCAAACCTCAGCTCTTCTCTATTTTTTCAGAGTAGTCTTTTATTCAACCACAACAACCTTTCCAAGCAAATTTTCTTGTAGACTAGATACGCCATATAAAAAGTAAATTCCTGCAGATAATTGTGTAGTTGAAATCTGATTTGCATTATAAACTTCTAGAACTTTCTTTCCAAGTTGATCGATCAAAGTTCCAGTTATTACTTCTTCTCCAAAAGACAATGTTTTACCTTGTTGAATCGGGTTCGGGAAAAAATTCAGACTTCTTGTCAAAGTCAAGTCATTAATGCCTGTGATATTTTCAAGATCTGAAATTTTAATAAACTTCAAATCATTATTTTCTTCGGGAATAGTATTGGTACCCGTTCCGATGATTAACAACTCATCGCTGCCAATCAATTTAATTTGCTCCGCATTACTATCTCTATCGTCTCCTAAATTATGTCGGGAAATTTCTGTGCCCTCCATGTCCAAAATCAGGAGCATTATATCGAAAACATCTGAAGAAGTTGTACAAAGGAGAAAAATCAAATCATTGTGAACAATTACATCTTTACCAAAAAGAGAATTATCATTATCAAATGATTTTTGAAAAATTACATTTCCAAGATTGTCAAACTTTGTGATTGTTGCAGAGTAGATAGAAGTTGAGGCATCCTGTTTAGCGCCAGCCACAAGCAATTCTCCTGATCCTAGTTCAAAAACATCTCTAAAAACAGAATTATAAGAATCCTCTAATGTTGTTTCCCATTCGACGTTCCCATTTTCAGAAATTTTGTATAAAATTCCATTTGAACTATTGTCGTTATCGGAAATTTTGGCACCAGTAACGAATATTTTTCCATTTTGGGATTTATAACCTCTTTTTGTAATAATTCTATGAATTGGGTCTGCCAAAATAGTTTCCCATAAAAGATTTCCATCAAAATCAAACATGATAATTGCTGTATTAAGAAAGGAATAACTTGTAACTAATATTTTTTCATCCACAAGAACTAAACTTCCATTAGCAGAATCATTTTTGATTATTTTAGTCCAAAGAATATTTAACTCGGTATCTAATTTAACTAATTCATATTCAAGATCTACTCCATTTTCCCCCAAGAAGAAAATATCACCTTGAGGGGACTGCAATACATCTATGGCCCTATTCTTTATAGTATTCCCAAAAGTTCTTGTAGTCAGAATATTTCCGTTCGCATCTAACTTCATAATTTGATATGCACCAAAGTCGTTACTGTCGTCTAGCAAGGTATTGGCGACTAAGATTTCATTATCTGAAGTAACACTGAAAGCATTTATCCGCTCTAATTCGGAGTCCCCTACAAATTTAATATCGAAGGTTTGAGCATATGTAAATAAAGAGGTAAAAAATAT
>CALGJW010000061.1 GCA_937930025.1 uncultured Saprospiraceae bacterium
TATTTTCGTTCTCAATTCTATGCTTCCTTTACTCGGGAAGCAGGAAAAACAGCAAAATGACAGTCTGAAACGCCCGGTTCCCTAAGTCACCCCATGACTTAAGATAGAGGGTGAATAATTGAGATTTGAAAACGGCTGAAATCTCCTAACCTTTATTTTTCTTTGTCCAATATCGCTTCAAACCAACAAGGCTCATCCAACTAGGATTTGCTAATTCATATTGTTTAAGCTGCTTTCCCTTTATGCCAAATGCAGCCATTTGTCGATCCATGAAGGCATTGAATTCTAAGCTGGTTTGCTTCGGATTAATTCCATTTTTGACATAAGGCTCAACCCACCTACTAATATTATTTAACCTTCCTTCAAGCTCAATTAAATGTTCCTTTGGGTTGTTTATTTCGCCAAAATGTGTCAGGTATAATTTCTCTAATCTCCTTTCCTTAAGCAGTCGGATTGAAGAGCGCCAGGCTTCTACATTTATGTCAGGTGGTGGGCATGGAGGATAGACTGGACCATTTCCAATTTTAACTCCACCCACATCACCACTAAATGCAATCTTTTCTATCTGCCAGGCGATGTGATGATTGGCATGGCCGGGGGTATGTAGCGCCTTAAATTTTAATTTCCCAATTTTTACGTTTTCCTTATGGCGAACGGATTGAATTTTATTTGCCGAGATAGGTCGCATCTCACCCCATAAAGTCTCCATCTCTTTTTTATAAATTCTTTTGGCTGATTCCCAAAGTTTTGAAGGATCTTTCAAGTGTTTGATACCCGAAGGGTGTACATAAATTTTCGCTCCTCGATCTGCAAAGTACCAAGCAGCCCCAGCATGATCTAAATGAATATGGGTTAGTAAAACCGCATCAATGGCATCAGGATCAACTCCGTTTTGTTTGAGACTTTTTAGTAAAATTGGAAGGGTAGAGGCAGGGCCAGTTTCGACCAAAATAGTTGCACTCGGGTGTTTAATGCAATAGGTCGCAATTACTCCTGTTGTATTCAGGAATTTCAAATCAATCGTAATGAGGCCTTTCATTTATATTGTTTTGGTCAGAAAATTGTGAAGCCTGAAATTGCCATAGCACATTAAATATAGAAAAATATTTACCGATTGGGTTTAAATTAATACCCTACAGCTTGGCCATCTTTTCTTGACTCTGAAGCGCCATAATATACACCGTTTTTAGCATCAAAGAGAATGGCTTGATAGCCTCCATAACTTCCAAGGTCGTAGCCAACGTTATGACCTTTTCGCATCAGCGCTCTAATTACTTCATAGTCAATTCCAGATTCTAACACCAGCTTTCCACCATCAGTCATTTTTTCTCCGGTTGGTTGCGATGATCCCTTATGTTGAATTCTTGGTGCATCGCCAGCTTCCTGCAATCCCATTCCAAAGTCAATCATATTCGTGAGAATCTGTGCATGACCTTGTGGTTGCATCGCGCCTCCCATTACCCCATAAGCCATGTAAGGCTTTCCATCCTTTGTAACAAAAGCTGGAATGATTGTATGAAAAGGACGTTTCCCAGGCTCATAAACATTCATATGATTTTCATCTAAGCTGAAAAGTTCTCCTCTGTCTTGAAGCATAAATCCAAGTCCAGGTGGTACCATCCCAGAACCCATTCCACGAAAATTACTTTGAATCAAAGAGACCATATTCCCTTCAGCATCTGCGGTGCATAAGTAGATTGTATTTCCATGTTCGATTTCCCCAGCTGGATAATTTCGGGATGCCCGATTGGGATTTATGAGCGCGCTTCTCTCCTTTCCATATGCCTTTGAAATTAATTTTTCGACAGGAATATCATTGAAGTCCATGTCGGAATAAAACTTTGCGCGATCTTCATAGGCCAACTTTTTTGCTTCCGTGAAATAATGTATGTATTCCGCTGAACCAAAGCCCATAGACTTTAGATCATGGTTTTCCAAAATATTCAACATTTGTAAGGCAGCAATACCTTGTCCATTAGGTGGTAATTCCCAAAGGTCATAACCACGATAATTCGTGCCCACAGGCTCCACCCATTCAGACTTATGATTGGCCAAATCTTCTTCGGATAAGAATCCTCCTTGACTCTTCATAAAGGCGGCTATTGTTTTAGCAATTTTTCCTTTGTAAAAAGCATCTCTGCCGTCCTCGGCTAATTTTCGATAGGTGGAAGCTAGAAATTTATTTTTGAAAATTTCCCCTTCCTTTGGCGCTGCACCATTTGGCATATAGGTCGCTTCAAAATTTGGATATTTATTTAAAAATCTGGCAGAACGACCTAAGTAATAACCGATAAGTTGAGTTACCGGAAAACCATCTTCTGCATAATCAATGGCAGGTTGTAATAATTCAGCCATTGGCTTACTACCAAATTTTTTGTTCAACTCAAACCATCCATCTACTGCTCCAGGCACAGAGACTGGCAAAGGACCATGGGAAGGAACTTTATCCATTCCTTGTTCCTTGAAGTACGAAAGTTTCAAACTCATGGGAGATCTACCAGAACCATTTAGTCCATATAATTTTTGAGTTTTAGCATCCCAAACAATGGCAAAGATATCTCCTCCGATTCCGCTACCAGTAGGTTCCATTAAACCCAATGCTGCGTTTGCAGCTATAGCTGCATCAATCGCATTTCCTCCGCTTTTCAATATGTCTAATCCAATTTGAGAAGCTAGTGGATGGCTTGTAGCTACCATTCCGTTCTTAGCTATAACCGCAGATCTCGTAGCGTGAGTAGCACCGGAAATTCTGTCTTGCGCCAATAAACTGAAACAGCAAAGAATTAAAAAGGGGAGGAGGGAATATTTTCTCATTATACTAGATGATGATTTTGTAAATCTAAAGTTAATCTATTTCCACTGAGCAATCTTTTATGCAGGGCTTCAATTCTGGGTAGCTCATATTCAAAGAAATATTGACAAGTGATAATCTTGCTTTCATAGAAGTGAAGATCGTCGTCATTGACAGCTGAAGGAATCGCTTTAGAAGCTACCGTCGCTTGTTCTAACCATTGCCATGCAAGTGTAATTAAGGAAAAGTAATCTAAGTAAAGTGAGGCATCGGATAAAAAGATGTCAGGACTTTCAGTAGTTGCCAATTTACCCAAATGCAAAGTAACTTCATGTAATGACTTTGCTGCCTGTCCCATTTCTTTAGCGTAAGATTGCAAACGTGTTTCACCACTCGCCCGTTTGATGCAAGCTTGAATTTCTTCGATGAAAAATTTAAAAGCTTGGCCACCTTGCATCATTACTTTTCTTCCTAATAAATCCAAACCATGGATGGTGGTAGTCCCTTCATAGATTGCATTTACTCGAATGTCTCGATAATATTGTTCAACTGGAAAATCATCGGTATATCCTGCGCCACCCAAACATTGCATGGCATTGATAACAGCCTGAGTTCCTGCTTCAGAAGGATAGGACTTAGCAATTGGCGTGAGCAATTCGAATAACTGATGCGCCCGATTTTTTTCTTCGCCAGTGCTTTGTTGTTCTAGATCTCCTAGCTTTGAGCAATACAACAAAAGAGAAATTGATCCTTCAACCACTGCCTTTTGTAATAAGAGCATTCTTCTAACATCGGCATGCTCGATAATTAAAATCGGATCTGAGGATTTGGACTGACTTGGTTTTCTGCCTTGAGGTCTTTCATTCGCATATTGCAAAGCAGCATAATAAGCTGCTGATGCATTTGCTGCCGCAACCAAGCCAGTTGCAATTCTTGCTTCATTCATCATCAAAAACATGTATTTCAATCCATAGTTTTCTTCACCCACTAAGTAGCCGTGGCAATCCTCTTTTTCACCATACATCAAATGTGCTGCAACATATCCCTTTTGGCCCATTTTCCCATATATGCCAGCGGTGGTTACGTCATTTGAATGGCCATCCAATCTATGTTTAGGAACGACAAACAAGGAGATTCCTTTTGTTCCCGCAGGAGCGCCTTTTACACGGGCCAAAAGTAAATGAACAACATTGTCCACCCCTTG
>CALGJW010000062.1 GCA_937930025.1 uncultured Saprospiraceae bacterium
AATACAAAATCTCTAAAATTTTCAAGACATTGTTTAGCTTGTAAATTATCTCCATGTACAATCACACCTGAATTAACTGAGATATTTTCTAATGCTCTTGTGTAGTCTGCATCTAGGTTTATGCTCAAAACATTATTTTCAGCATTAGCGTCCAAATCAATTTCTGTAGTGAAATAATTATTATCACCTAATCCATGTAATTGAAACAACTGATTTAGGTTAGCTCCTCCATGCCCTTCATAAGCCACAAACCTGTAACCTGCTGTCCACCCCCAATGCATTGAAGGAAATCCTGGGGCTAGTGGATGTCCATTAGGCCATGATGATGGATCTAGGTGATTGTGGGCAGCATCGACACCTATATGAAATATAATTTTTTCTACAGAAGTAATATCATGTTCTCCCAAATCAACTTCTGTTTTGGTTGATGCATTAGCAAGAATCCAAAGATCATCTATTGTTGTTTCGCTTCCTCCATCATGTATGAGGGATATTTCTGATATATAATATTCCAATCTTGTGACTTTAAAATCATGATCCATATTGTTTTTAGTGGCCTGATTCATCTCAAAATTATCATCACCTAATTTGTGATGTATATTTAATACTATATTATTTTGTGCATTAGCCTGAAAAGACATCGCACCAATTACGAAGGCAAAAAGTATAATTTTTTTCATTTCAATTTGTTAAAAGTTATTATAAAAAACCAATAGGAAAGTGTATTGGTAAAACACGGATAGTCCCTATGTTAGACATAGCGACAATTTTAATCGAAATAGATAGCAATTTCTACCTATTCCTTTTACATCTATAAAAGGAAAGATTCAAAAAGAACTGGTATGTCTTTTTGTATTAATGGAGGTTTGTAGTGCGCAAAGGGTACAACTTCCTTGATGTCATCGAAAAGATCTTCGAAAGAAGAATACTTAAATGCTACTACAATAAATTGAGATTCAAAGTTTAAAAAATCAAGATTGAAAATTTGCTCATCAAAGTCAGATTCAATACTTATAGTTTTGTTACTACAGCAATTGTTCTCATCTTCTGAACAAGTCATAGACTTATCATCAACTTTCGTTTTATGATGATGACAAGAAGCCTTTTTGCTGGCCATTTCATGGCAATTCTTAGCTTTCCCCAAAAAACTAAAGGACTTTAACTGTCCTTGACAATAGTGAAAGTCAACAGTATAAGACATAGATGATACTAAGATCATTAATGCCAAGACTGGGGCTAAATACTTTGATATTTTGTTAAAAATCATCATAAACCGAATATAAAGATAGTGAACTAATTGTAAACCATCAAATAGCCAAGAAAAGGTGCGGTACACAAGCGTCTTTTGATATTATTTACTTCTTACTAAATTTTATTATGAGCATTTTCATTTTCTCATTCTTTAAATATTTTTTAACCTAAATTATTATTTTTACTAACTATGATCATACCAGTTGCCATGGTATTTAAGCTATAGGTCATTAAAATTAGTCACAATGAACATTTTGCTCTATCCTTTAATCGCATGAATTGTAGCTTTTGTCATAAAGCGAATCTTCATGATTTACAAAGAGGACAAGTCAACAACATGGAGAGAATATGAACATAAATCCGCAAGTTATTTACAAAAAAGAGGGTACTCACAAGTAAGGGTCTGAAAATGAATAAAGGACAATTGACGAGATATTCTTGCAGCTAAATGAAATGTTAAATATGTTGCGCAATGTAAAATGTATCGTCAAACAAAAAAGGTATGAGTAAAAGATGTTAGAGAGATTTACGGCGTAGGGAATTCCTTAAACAGGAAAGCCATTTTTATTACAACAAACTGATACACTAAAACAGCTATACAATTTGCAGATGCAAATGATATAAAATGTTTAGTTTTATCTAAGTAGTACTTAGTTTTGATAATGATTTTATGCAATCTAGAATACTTGGATTCTTTAGATCCTTAAAGTGAATCAAGCATCCATTCTCTAATAGATCTTCTTCATTGTCAACTCCAATTCCGATAAAATTTATTCCTAGTTTTTTAGCAGTTATTAAATCCCACAAACCATCTCCTATGGAAATGATAGAACTAAATTCATTTGTGTTGTACTCAATGGCCTGATCAATTGCCTTTTGTACAATGTTCTCTCTTTCATAGATATAATCAGCTGCTACTAATTGGTGTTCTTCAATTTCAATACCAATAGATTCTAGTTTAAACTCTGCGGGTTTTCGATGCGAGCCTGTAGCAAAACAAATTGCGTAACTATTATCAGCTTTTAAAGTATCTACTAATTTTTTAGCTCCATTGATTTCGTTAACAAAGCACTTGCTAATGTTTTCAAATTGGAGTTTAATAAAATTATCTCGAATCGAATTTGAAAATTCTCTGCCAGTACGTTTTTCATAAATGGTCTTAGCTATAAAAGAATCCGTATAGTGATTATAGTTTTTAAAATTTGGCTCTGTAATGGTAATGCCTATATGGCTAAAAGCTTCAATAAATGCATTATGATGTATTACTGCACTATTTGTAAGAGTGCCATCTATATCAAATACTATGAGCTTATCTTTTTTCAACCTAAATGAGTAGTGGAATAAAACAGTAGCATACATACACCTTTTTCGCTATTTCTTTTCTGAGTAATACCGATCATATAATTCTGTACTTAAGAAATCATAGATATTTGAAATTATTCGATTCACTGGATAAGCTTCTCAATAGGCTGGACCTAATTCTGGTTTAGTACAAACAAGATTAAGATTCGAAAGTGCGACCTGAAGAATCTCATGATTGTAAACTGGAATCCAGTTCTCAGTTACTTCATGGATAATTTCGGTCACTTTATCTTCATCTATTGTATCTAACTCTTTAAGTCTTCATTCAAAGCTTTCTATTGCACCAATTTTCAATTCATGATATGTAAGCATGATATAATGTGGTAATTATAATAAAACAAAGAACTATTAGTATGCGATGTATGCTACTAGAATTGGCAATTTAAGCATAATCAAGAAGACTTGATATATGATGTTAGATCCTTATTAAAAAAAGGTATCAAAAAACATGATTATGCAGAATTCAAAATGGATCAGACAGCCACAGGAAACTGATGGCAGCTATATGTTCTCTGGGAAAGTTTACTGTACTTCAGGAGTTGATAGGCTTCTATCTAAAGCCACTATCGGAGCAATTTATCAAGATGTCCTTGCCTTTGTTAAGGAAAAAAATGGAATTGATTATTTAGTTGTTTATCAGAATGAAGAAACTGGACAAAAGCTATTCTTTATTGACCAGCTAAATGAAAGTGAAGTTTCTTCTAAACGTTATGAAGAAAACCACAATTATGCTACTCTGCTCTTAGCAGAAGAGTATTGAAAAAGACGCAATCACATGTGTATGGGTTAGATTTTCGTTAGTCGATCCTTTGAAAATGTCCCTTGTTGATTCTGACGATACTTGGTCAATTAAATTTGAAAGAGATCACCGCATTGATGACTTGGCGGTACGTCATCAAAACACTTCCAGTCAGCTGTGGAGTGTTTTTTACTATATAATTTAAGCTTTTTGACCAACTTGTCACACACATATGACTTTTCATGCCATAATGGCTTGAATACTATGCTGGTACAAATATTGAATCATTATATTATATTTTCCTTGATATAGAGTTCCTTCCTTTGATTATGGAAATATTTAATTTAGGCAGGAATACATTAACTTCTACGAATTCAAATGAACACATGAATACAAACTTTTTTCCAATTCAATTTCAATTTTCCCAATATCAAGTTTCTAGGATTGAATATAATGAGGATCTTCTTGTGGAACTTCGAGAAAAGCATAATAAAAGCCATTCATTTTTTAGACATGATGAGTTTATTTACATTTCTAATAAATCAGGAAATGACCTTGGCATTGGAAAAACGATTACCATGTCATTAGAAGATGAAAGAGTGACATCATCTCTGATAAAGCATATATTTTTTAAAACATTTTTGGAGAATTATCCAAAAAGTAAATTAAATGGATTTTACCCATTCCGTCTGCCCTCTGGCAAGAATGAAACGGATTTGATGAGAACACTTTTACCAGATGAACTTAAAGGAAAACTTGTTTATTCCCCTCAAATTGAATGTCAAATCAGAAGATGCATTATTGACGATAAGTTACAATATGGTTTTTTGGTGAATCTATATAGAACGTATAAATTTAATGTTACTCTACAGGACTTAGAATGGGAAGGTTTTGATATTTTAAACAAAGAAGTTGTTCATGCGCAATCAGTAAAGGGATTGAACGATATATTGCTGCCTGATGAAACTTTCATAGGTGTACTACAATCGATAAAAGGAAGTATTGGGATCGTTTCAACTAATGAAGGGGAACAGGAATATCCTCTCTCTCAGCTCTTTTTACGAAAGACCCATTCAAACATAAAAGATTACTTATCATTTGCTCTTGAGGATGAAGGAAAAGCCCAAATGATTTTGGACAAATTGAAAGTTACAAGGAGTCAAGTGCAAAAACCGGAAAAGAAAATTTCCGCAATAAAATATGCTGCTGGTATTTTATTTACTTACCAAAAACGAGGTATATCCTTCGAAAATAAAGATGGATTTTGTTTTACTGTTGATATGAGTCAAGACAACATATATTCTTCATTTGACTTGACAGAAGCAACCTATGTATTTGACCCAGCAGTAACAAGAACGGATTCATGGAATGACAGAGGACTCAGAAATTATGGCCCATATGATAAAAGTTACTTTGATGTGAAATCCCCCAAAGTCATTGCTATTTGTCATAAAAAAAATAGGGGTTCAATGTCCTCTTTTCTAGGTGCATTTATAGGAGGACTCCCAGAGTCCAAGTATTTTAAAAAAGGTTTAAAATCTAAGTATGAACTTAACAGTGTAGATATAGAAATCAAAGAGATTGATGATTTCAACATAGAAGAAGTTAAAAATGCATTGAGTAGTTTATCTTATCCTCCAAACTTAGTGCTTTTGGAAATTCCAGTATCATTTAAGGGAGAGAAGGCTGTTAAAAATAGCCTTTACTACCAGGCTAAAGCTCATATCTTAAGTCTTCAGATTCCAGTTCAGGTAGTAACAGCAGAGAATATTAAAAATTTCGATGAATACAAATTAAATGCAATAGCATTGCAGTGTTATGCAAAAATTGGAGGAGTGCCTTGGTCAATAGTAACAAGTCAATCAATAGACCATGAGATTGTTGTTGGCATCGGCCATTCTAGTTTCAGAAACAATTCTTTCAAGGGGAATGAACAAGCTAGAATTGTAGGGATTAGTACGTTTTTCTCAGGTGATGGTCAATATTTAATGAGTGGTGATGTTAAGGATGTTACGTATGAAGAATACTTTGATGTCCTTTTGGTAAGTCTTCGAGAGTCATTAACTTCTTTATCTAAGTCCTATGCTTGGAAGGATAATTCTACTGTAAGACTAATATTCCATATTTTTAAGCCGCTTAAAAATTTAGAGTTTGAAGTTGTTGCGGAACTTATAAAAGAATTCAATCAGTATCAGATACAATTTGCCTTTGTTACAATAAGTGAAAGACACCCACACCTAATGTATGATCTAAAACAATTGGGTATGTCAAATAGGTATAATAATAACGTAAAAGGAAAATATGTCCCAATTCGAGGAAAGAATATTGTTCTCAATGATTCTTCATGTCTGATTCAAATGCTAGGTGCCAAAGAAATAAAAACTGATTCTCATGGAGCGAGTGTACCATTGTTAGTTAAGATATTAAAACCTTCAAATTTCAAAGTAAATGATAATCTTGCAGAATTTCTTTTTCACGATTTAAATTATATCGCTCAACAAGTATATCGGTTTTCAAGTTTATCTTGGCGAGGTTTCTTTCCTAATCAAAAACCAGCAACAATGTTATATTCTGGTTTGATATCAAGATTGCTCGGAAACTTAAGAAGAATTGAAGGCTGGAATTCTACAGTAATCAATTTACATCTAAAACGCAAGAAATGGTTTCTATAGTAGAGCGATCAAGTTATATATCTGAGTTAAGAAAAAATCCAAAGGTTAATTGTCTATTTGGCTTTCTTTTTGGCAGTTCATCAAAGGACTATGGAGATGATAATTTTAGTCAAATTATAAAAAGTCTAGAACGAAATGATAAAGTAAAATTTAATCAAATTTATAAAGAGTTAAACTCAAGAGAACCTTCAAATCACTTACCATATGTTCATGACGATTTTCTTCTATTTAGTTTGATTCTAGGCTGTAAGAAATTCAATATAGATTTGAGTTGGGTTAAAAGAATCCTATCAGTTAGGTCAACTACTGATGTGGAAGGGAATTTAATAACCATTTCCTTAATAAATATTATTGAAAACAATTTTTTGAGCCAGAACAATAACTTTGGTATAATTCTAAGTTTTGAATCTATATTAAATCAAAAATATACTTCGTGGCAAGAAAGGAAATTATTCTATATTGACATTATAAAAGAGAAATTTCCATTCTATTCATCTGATCTACTAAATTTATTAGCATTAAAGGCATATGATATTGTAATCTTAGAAGGTGATGAGTCTAGGGAAAGTAAATATAATAGGCTGTCCTCCTTTGAGACATCTTTTTTAAATAGAATAAATAATCTAAGTAAAGTTTTACATTGGACATTAAACTTATTACTTATTTGTCTGCTATTATATTTTTATGTAAATGATTCTTCATTCAAATCACTATTAACAGACAATTCAGTGATTGTCAGTATTTTAGGTCTTGGAGGAATTGCAGCTCAAGTAATTTTTAATAACAAAGTTTCAAAAGGGATTAGATATTTTCTTTACTGGATGTGGGGTTATAATCATTAAAATTTTGGCGATACTTTTATGGACAATTAGAAGAAGTGAATATGAATTGGAAAGAATACCAAATTAAAGTGTCTTCTATTTTCGAATCTATAGGTGCGACAACAACTATAGAAAAAAAGGTAAAAGGAGCAAGAGGATTGCATGAAATTGACGTTTTCGTGGAGTTGGAAAAGTATGGAATTCCAATGACTTGGATTTGCGAATGTAAATATTGGAATTCGGCAATACCCAAGGAAAAAGTTCTTGCACTTTATGAAATAACCAAAGATGTTGGTGCTGACAAAGCTTTCCTTTTTTCGGAAAGTGGCTTTCAATCTGGTGCAAAGAAAGTTGCAACAAAAACGAATATAGTTCTTTCATCTATTGATGAAATTTGTACTATAATCGGAACTGACTTAAGAGAAACTAAACTTACATTTTACTTAAAGGAATTTGCAAGAATTAAGTCTTCGATTAAAACATCTTGGATAGATGACACATATAATTTCAGTCCATTACCAAATATTGAGATAGACGAGGCTATTCTTTATGATGGTATCTTAATGCTTCTGTCTGCGAAAATACAAAAAGCTATAAATGGAAATCTACCAGTAACTCTGAAAGGAATTAACTCACAAAGTCAAAAATGTAAGACTATTGAAGAGGTATTATCGACACTTTCAAAGATTCATTCAGAAATTAGAAATGTTGAATTCGAATTTGTTAATTCGATTGAAAAGGAGAAGGAGAAAATTAAAATGCTCAGAGATGATTTTTGCAAAGACTCCCTATCGTTAATAGATAGCGTTAACATTCAGATTGAAGGAAAAGCAGAAGATTTTGAAGCTCAAATACTTGAAACACTCAAACACCTAAAATCAATAGGAAATCTTGCTGATAAACTTAAAATAGTATCAAGGGGTACAATGAAAATCCAATTTACAAAGTCTATGAATTCTTTAATCAAAAATATTTATCCACATATGACTGAAAATAATGTTAACGATATAGAATGGAACTTGAAAATTTCCAATACTATAAATGAATTGAATAAATTGGAGAAAATAACTGATTTTTAGAATTATCCTAAAGAACTAAATGTAAATATAGGAGGTCTAAATAATGAATCTGAGGAAATGCTAATTTGTTATTGATGTTTCATGAACTTTCAAGTCTTTCATATTTTAACATCTACTTTCCAATTATCATTCCTCCTCCAGAAGTTAATTTAGCAGTGTTGAATAAAGTACTAAATTCTGATTGGGCCAAAGTGCCTAAGGGGCAACTTTTCAATCCAAAATAATTTGTAAACAATTGTATACAATACAATAGTGCACCTAGATCTTTCCAATAAATACTTGAAGGATTTATATATTTCGATGAGCACTTTTCAATTTGTATACTAAACCAAACTAGGCATGAATTATTGATATCTAGGTTTTCGCAAATCTTATTTAGAAATGAATTCTTCTTATTTGTTTCAATTTTCAACAAAGAAGAAGAATGAGATAATGGGTTGTACAGACTTATTTCTCGATTTTTTTCAGGAAAAGAAATTAAAATGTCAATTGGATGCCTCGATCCACCAGAAGGAGTCATTCTTTTAGTTAGTAATATACCTGACTCATCAGTGTCTATCTCCATAATTCTGCAAGAATGATAAAGTACTTCTGAAATTTCATCTAATGTTGGTATTTCGTGATCCCTCTTGCTCCTTCGGCTATACATTACATCTAAGAAATTTAAATCTACAGGATTAGAATTAGTTAATGAAGAAAGTTTAATCGTTTTACCTATAGGATAAATAAATGGTTCATAAGAATTCAATTTTTTTCTTGGTTCAGGATTTTTCATTCTATACCCAGCTTTTGTAATGTTAATAAGTACTTATTACAACCATTACAATTCATACAAGGCTCATTGGATTTGTGACATGAATGAGCTAATAGCAGTTTTGACAACGGAATTGAAGATAACTTGATTAATTCTACGGTCGTAAAGTTTATTGCAGGGACCTCAATCTTTAATTGGCCTTCTTGCATGCCAACTAAGTCCGAAATTTTATCATAGAAGTCATTGGTTCCATCTTTATGAATGCCATCATTCGAAACAGAACCAATAAAAAGAGTTTTAACATTGTATTCCATCATTTTCATTGATGCTAGTGTAATTAATAGTTGATTTCGATATGGCCACCACTCCGTTACAGGGGCTAAATCAATACTCTTTTTTCCACTTAAGTCACCTGATCCCAATTCTGAACAATCCACATTTAATACAATATGTTCTATGTCTAATAAATTACAAATAGATTTTGCCGCTTTGATTTCAGACTCCGCAGGTATTTGTCCATAATCTATAGTTATTGCATATTTAGGCTTTTTCCAATACGCTAAAGAAATTGAATCCATTCCTCCTGAAAGTAACAAACATGTATTATTCTTTTCCAAGCTCCCAGTATAGTTTGTAAAGTGCAGTTGTGAAATCTTTTTCAATAATACAATTTGTCCCTTCAAGCATTTTCAAAGACTCCTCTCCTTCATTTTGAACAAATGCAATTACCTTCTTCTTTTGACAAATTGCATAACCAATTTCAAACAAAGTACCTGAATCCAATCCATCTACTACTGCAAAAATGACTTTAGAACTATCAAGCCCTTCTAGATCTTTTTTTACTACATCATTAGCGCTTCCATGACCTACATCATGAAATGGAGAGAATACGTTTAAGCCGAAGCTTTTAAGTGTAATCCAAACCTCATTTACTAACCATCGTTCACCCATAGTAAAGAATGGTCCTGCTAAATAAACTTGGTCCTTTGGTGCGGATGGAATCTTTAGTTCATGAAATTTAAATTCATTTAGGTTGCCTAAAATATCTAAGTTTTTGGAATTGCAGTATGTAGCAGTCGCTCTACTAGCATTAATCGCACAATCTTTAACATCAATATCATTTCTAAACCAAAAATTAGCAAATGTTGCTGAGAAAACATCACCTGAACCTATTGGCCATACATTATTAGTTTCATACACTGGAATATGGGTACCAATATCTTTTGTATGCTCAAACAAGAATGCACCTTTCGCACCACATTTAATTATTAAAACATCACAATTTTCTTTCTCAAATAGCCAATCTCTCATATCTTTAATCTCCGTTTTTTGAGACAATATTCGTGCTTCCGAACTATTAATTATGATAGCAAGTTGATTTGCTCTAGATCCTGTTTCTTTATATGATCTTGGAAGTACAGGAGATTGTGGATCATAAACAACTTTATTTCCATGAATCTCAAAGTCTGTTTCAAGCATTCCAAAGGAAAGAATATTACTTTTTTCTCGATCTAAAATGATTTTATTTCTCTGATAAACATCCGCTCTAGGAACAATAGTCGGTGTTCTCAGTGGATGGTCATAATGGAACTCTGGGCTTTTGTCAATACTGAAAATATTAATTTCTAAATTACTATATAAATTTTCATAATATCGAAGATGAGGTTCTATTTCTGCTTTATCAGCAGAAGTGTAATATTCAATTTGTTCATTTGCATTATCAGATAACAATAAAGTTACAGCTCTAAAACCTGACCCAAAGATGTTCTCCCAAATTGGCTCAAAACAAATTTCAGTATATGTCCCCCCAACAACTATCATATAGCTCTAATTTGAATTGTGCATTGCCCTTCATTTATAGCAGTTACTTCAGCTTCAAAAATAGTCCCTCTAACTATGCAACTGAGCAACCTCAATTGTTCTCTTGAAAGAATGTTCCCAGCAATTGAACCATTGCGATCCACTGCTCTTAAAGGACCTTGGTCAGTGGCGGCTTGAATATCTAACATGTCTCCAACTTCTAGTTGAGAAATAACTTCAATATTAGGAGTGGCTAGATTTGCATTAATTACAAGCGATTGACAATCGTCATTTCCTCCTGGTCTGTTAATTGTTGGTGTACCTCCACCTCCCGAACTTCCTGTCATATTTATTAAATTTTAGATTCATTTAAAATATTAATTGCATTTCTATTCCCAAGCTTCATTTGAAGCCATATTAGTGCATCCATTTTCGATGGCAACACATTTATAGTTCTGCAAAAAGATAGAAATATTGTCTCCAATTTATTATAATCTTTTTGAACATCAAAATGCTCTTTATATAGACCCATTAGTCTACATGCTCTAAATATGTGAATATCTATAATGGCAACATTTTCACTATTCAAATAGTTTCTAGTAATCCATGAAGCTGTTTTAAGTCCAATTCCTTTTACAGTGAGTAAATAATCTCGTAATGCTAAATCATTATCAATAGGTATGTTTGAAACATCCTCTCTGTTTAAAAAAGTAGAGATATATTTAGCTTTCTGGTTCGGAAATCTATAATGTGACTTTTTATTGTTTATTAAGAAAGGTTTACTCAGTTCTTTAAGGATTTTCTCAAAGGAAGTTTTAGTTTTCAATAAGTTAGCATCCCTAAGACGGTTAAAGGCTGCAATGCCCATTTCAGACTTAAGTCCAAATCCGCCAAGCATGCAAGCAATAATCTCTTCAACAATATCATTTCCTAATTTATATTTGATATCAAATACATCCTCATTTAAATTCAAGACATATTGAAGTTTCCAATATGCTGGAGTAAATAACTGCTCGCATGTACCCCATTTTATACCATCCATTAGTTCTTGGTCCGGAGATGGAAGTATATTTAAGGTTGAATTAATCCTAGAAGATAGATTTACTTCATCAATAATTACTTGATTCATTTTACACTATTTCACTTTAAGTTTAAATATTTCGTCTACACGTACTCCAAATACTTCAGCAATTTTCATTGCAAGCTTTACTGAAGGTATTTTTTTGTTTTTCTCAATAGAATGGATTGTCAAAACGGTTACTTTGACTTTCATTGCTAACTCCTTTTGAGTCATGTCATGTTTGGCTCTTTCAACCTTTATACTGTTAGTCAATAATAATGCCTCAGTTAAATTATTATTTGTGAATTATATACTAAAGTATATAAAATATATATAATAGTATATTTAATACATAAAAAATTAATTCAATTTTGATCACATAAACCTTAGCCATTGATGTTGAATTATTTCATTTTGAATTCCTTTTGTTTCAAGTATTTTTTTAAAAAATGGATTATTGTTTAGATATACTTTAAAGTTCTTTTTGCAATCCATTTGTGTTTTCATCGGTAGAGATGCAATTTGTTGTTCAAGTCTTTTTTTGTTTTCAAAAAAGATAGACTCCTCTTTTGATTTTTGTGCTATAGGATTTTCATTAATAGGTTGAACTAATTTTGTAGGTCTGTAATCATTCTGTATTGCTTTCATCAAATAAGCCGATGGATTTTTCACTCTTCCTCTTGACGCATTTTCTTCAACTATTTTAATATTCGCTAATAAATAATCTAGGTCATGCTGCTCTAATATATTTTGAATAGCCTTTTTAGAAATTTTGAACCTTTTTAATTTGTCAGTGACATGTGAAAGCAAATCTCAATTTGATTCTGTTTTTGAATTCCTTCTATCGATATTAAATTGAATTGTAGTTATTTTTCTTCCTTCCTTTTTTAATTCATAATGAAGATTGATATCTGTTTTTTTGTTGATTTCTTTTACTGCTCTATCCAATACTCTTTTTCTCAACATTGTAAATATTTTATATTGTCACTCCTCTATTCACATTAATTTTTTAAAAGCAATTATACTGCATGTATATGATCACAAATTTTGGTAGTCTTTCATCATTTCATATAATGCTACACTATGTTTGCTTTCCAGTCCTCTTATTATATATAAATCGAGTTTTACATACATTGATGGGTGTTTTATCACATTAAGTATGCTGCTAGGAAATTCAAATGAAACCGTTGTATTTTTCCCTCTTCATCTTGTAGTAATTTTCACTTCAGCTAAAAAGCTGAATATTCATCGCTCTTCTTTGTCCTTGTTAAGTACATTGTATTCGATGTGAGCCATTTTTAAGTTCCTAAGGGCATCTTTCAACACAACATTATCGCCAGTATTTATACCTGCTAAGCGTCTTACAGCTCATATCTCACATTCGAAATAATTCTCATTGGGATTTCTTTTGAGTTTATCTTTGGCTATCCATATTAGCGCATTCATTGTTTTTCTTTCCTGAAGTGTTGTTACATTTCACATTTGAACTAAGGAGCTATGTTTTTTGATTTCATATATAGATTTGTTTTCTGTACTTCCTTTTCAAAAGGTCATGTTCTTAATGCTAATGATTATAAAACTATAATATAAATAACATAACATGATAGTCAAGTTATGTTATTATGAGTTTTAGAAATTGTAATTTCAAATACCTTTTTTGTTATACAGACCTCACAGAGAGATCTATTGGTATTCACTAAAAACATATACCTAATTTGTTATACAAATCCCTAATTTGTTACTTTCGAATACCTGATTTGTTATATTTCAATAACATATTTGTTATGTTAAATACCTGATTTGTTATAATAGAAAGAGGTGAGCCCTTTACCTATCAATATATAGCCATCTTAAACATTTAAACCTGTATAAACTATATAACAGTGCAAATAATATTTTTCTTTTTGAATTTTAAATCCCTTTCAAAATAGCTGCCAATATTAATCCCTTGAAAGAATAAGTTAACTACGTCACTCATTATAACTTTTCATCTACTCATAACTCTAATTTCATTTTTGCTTACCATTTAATCGACGTTTCGAGCTAACTTTTATTTACTTATAATTGGTATTGTTGTAAATACAGCTCAGATTATAAGCAGCACCAAAATGATAGAAGTTAGTATCAACAGTCTATAATACTTTGTTGTTTGGTTTAGTTGGGTAGAGGAGTGTGCTTCAATCCTCGTCACATGATCTTTCTGAAGATTTTCATATTTTTCTTCAAGTTCTTTTTTTTCGGTTTTAACTTCAGTATAGAGCAGTACGTATTTAGATAATTGTCTTTCCTTATCATCAAGTACCTTTTCTAACTCTTCATTTTTATCTTCTACTTGTTTGAATTTATTTTGAAGTGATTGATCCTGTTCAGTAGTTGTTCAAACCTCAGCTTCATTCTCATTTTTTGATAGCTCATCTTTGAAACCTATAGGTCAAGGATTGTACACTTTCTGTAAAACTTCTGTAAAGTCTTCAATGTTGATCACAGTCTTTCAATACTCCTTTTTGGTCATTATCTTATCTCTGTATTTTGAAAGATAATTGTAAACCGTTTTTTGAGAAATATTAAACTTGTGAGCAATGTCCTTTGGTTGGGCAAATGACATGATTCTGAACATTATTTGAATGGTAAAAACTTTGGTGTGTATTTATTCAAACTCTATTCAATAGTAGTGTAAAGTCAAGTAAATAAGCGTTGTCAGGTTACTGTACGTTTTTTGAAACTTACAATATCGATTTGACTTAGAGGACATAATGCATAGTTTTAGAATTAACTATGGTAAATTGACTTACAGAAAGTATTCAAAATGCTTATTATAAAAGTGATTCTTATGTGCAATAATGCATGGTCTTAATCACAAGCTTTATTGGACTATCACGAAATGGGAAATGCGTTATATCGGGTAATAATCAAAATTGTAAATAAGGTAATCTTTTGGATTGAATCACTTTTTCTATTGATACCATTTTATGCAAAACGAAGAATCATTTCATTGGTAAAGAAGACACCACATAGAGACTTAGAGTCCCATTGCTACATTACTTGAAAGACAGGATCATGAAAATCAAGTTATCTTCTCAATTTGATCTACGGACGGCGATATTTATCGAGGAAGAAGGAAGATATTTCAATAGTGGTGTTAGACCCACACTGAGATATGGTAGATACAATCAAGAGATTTGATCTAGGTAAAAAATATTTCACCAGAATGCAATACATTTCACCTTTTCTTAGGAAGGACTTTATCCCCTGTATCAATCCTTTAGAACTCTATGATACTAGTAAAGAATCTCTCGATCTCACTACTCAGCAATTGGTTAGAGTTTTCTGAGAATTAATTCCTGAAGCAAGGCTTACCAATTATATGAAAGCTCTCCTTAAGCCTTGTATTTATACTTTACTGAAAATGAACTCATGCACATTACAAGATCTTCAAGATTTCATGAGTAAAAATAGGTGTGAAAGATGGTTAAACGAATGAAAGAGGAGTAGCGTAAAAACGCACAAAAGGTTCTTCCAGAATGAATTTGAAAATAGACTGTATGATGGAACTAAAGGTTCGATTTATACCAAGCTTTTAAGTCTTCTTAATTCAGAGGTATTCTACAATATTACTTCATCGGGTATAAGTACTATAAATTTGGAAGATTCTGTGAATCAAGGAAAAGTAGTACTATTCAATTTGTCAAAATGAAAATTGGGAGAGGAGGTATCTGAAACTTTTGGTCGTTTAATTATTGCTCAATTACAGAGCATAGCAATAAGAAGATCAAAGCTTCCTCCAAGCATGAGAAAGAAAATTTATCTGGTCATTGATGAAGCGGATACCTTTTTAAGTGGAAATAGTCTTAATGTCATTTTGAAAGAGACTAGAAAATACGGACTTCATTTAATTCTTTGCACACAGAATCTCATAGCCTGAAGAGATCAAGAAGCCTTAAGGCGCAATATTTTAAATAACACGAATGTCAAAATAGTTTGAGCTAATGGGCAAAGTACTTTGTTTCCTTTAAGCAAAGAAATTTGAATCAATGTTGATAAATTGTCTAAAACAAGGAAGCATGAATTCCGAGTAAAAAGTTGAGATAAAAAAGCAATCAAGATAAAGACCAAAGACACACTCTGAAAAAACAGTCCTTTGTTATTGTCTCCAAGAAAAGTAAATTCTATCAATCATCGTATTGTGAAAGAATGATGATATTATAAGCCATCGCCATCATCTAATACTAATACTGAACGGATAAATGACTTGCCGCTAGATTGGCAAAAAAAGGAACTTGAGGAAGCAAGTCCTAGTGCAAGATTTAGTTTGTAATAAATATATACGATGTCAAAGGGTGTTTATATTGAAATTCTTGGTCATTTAGCAAGACACAAATATCTGACAAGATCTTTATTTCGTCAACTTTGAATTAAGGTGAGTAGAAATCACTTTACGGCATTGATGAAAAGATTGAGTGAAAAAGAAATGAATTTAATAGGGCAGAAGAAATTTTGATATAATCCAGAATATTGAAAAGTTGAAGATGTATATTACTTAAAGCCAAAGGGCAAGAAGTATTTAATAAAAGAGCAATGACGAGATGTGAATGAAGTTAATCTCCCTATTGGTGGTAAGCTTTTTCACTCTGACTACTTTCACAGAATAGAAACCATTAGAATTAGGATAGCTTTGGAAAAATCGTTGAAGAAAATTGGCCATCACATTTTGTTTTACGATCAATATTTTGCTTGAAAAGCAGAAGCTTGAAAAAGAGGAAGGCAAGCGGTAACAAATATTCCTACTGAGGGAGGAGTACTTAAAGCGGATAGCATTATCCTCAGTTTAGATAAATATCTAAAGCCATACTTATTTTGTCTTGAGTATCATAACGGCAAAGAAGTTAAAAGAATTGAAAGACAAATGAGGGCATATGTCGAAGCAATTAAAATTTGATCACCAACTATAAAGTATGATGTATCCGTTGGAAATCGTGTATTGAATATTTTTAAACATGAATCGGTTATGAGATGTCTAATTGAGAGGATGCAGCAAGATGTTTATTTCCAAAATGTTAAGGATAATTTTTTATTTATTACGATTACAGATTTTAATTCATTTTGAATATTGACAAACTGGAGAACAATAATCAATTCAAACGTTTCAGTCTTTGGTATTGACTCCTTAATTATTTCACTTCTCGATATGAGAATTAGACGCTCTTCTCTGAAAGATCGCATTAAGGTCATCTAACATCTGCATAGAGTATACTTGACGATCAATTTTAACATAGAATTGATTCTTATATGAAAAATATTCTCTAATCGTTTTGTTAATATCTGGACTGTCCATGTTGTACCTTTTTTTGATGGAATCCAAATCAGAATTTGTAGTATGTTCATCATCTTTCACAACTACTCCTATTCCTAATGCTAGGAAGTTACTTTCTGACAAATTGATATATGCTCCAAGGAAGACACTTGGAAGGGCTCCTTGTCCAATTGGGCATGTAATAGATAGAGGTCTACCATGAGTTAACGAAAGTTCCATTCTTAGTGAGGCCGGTAGATTAGTAATTATTGATCCAGAATAATTGTTTTCATGCGTATAAAATTTAACGTTATTGGTATTATTACCAATCATAATACAAGCTAATTTGATTTTTTCTTCATTTTTTTTATCGCTTTTCTGATAGTAGAAAAATTTCCAAACTGTATTCAATAAATCTTTTTCTATAGGATTATCGTCATACTCAATAACACTGTCTTCATAGGAAGGAGCAGCCTCTAGTATTCGTTTAAGTTTTTTTAATTTAAGGATGAAGCTATTTAATTCTGAGTTTGGTCTATAATTAATTTGTGAATTTAGCAAGTCAGATAAACGGCTTTTAGAAAACCCTTTCAGCTTACGAATGTCTGAAATATATGCACTCATTTTTGATAATGAGTATCCTTTTCGAGACATAAGTGAATCTTTGTCTTTATAAATTTGGTTTCGTAGGAGTTCTATTTCTTTTCCAATTATTTCCATTATTTGAAGTTTTAATTCCCAATAAACGCTCTATGTCGTGCCAAACATAGCCATAGTTATTATAATAGAACATATCAGAACAACATATAGAACACTATGGGATTCCCATTGTATTTCTGATTTATTGCAACAATTGCATATTCTCTTTCCGTTTTTGTTTCGTAACCTGCTGAAATACAGTTATATGTACTATTAATATATATAAATTTGCATTATACGATCTGTACATTTTGGAACAAAAATAGAAAAAAATGAGAAATATAGAACCTTTACAAATAGCTAGAAACTGGAATTCAGCTTTTGACAAGAATGAGAAGGGAACATTGACTTATAAATATAGAATGTCTAAGCTAAAGGATGTTCTCATTTCTATTGACTTTCGAAATTTCCAATGGAGAATCCTATCCTCTCCAAAGTCTAGTAATATGCCCTGGCCGTATCTCGAAGGTGCTTCTGGACTGAGTACACTTCTTTATGCAATACAATTAGAATTAAAATAATTTTACTATGAAATCATTTTCTGTTACTTCACGCTTTCTGTTGATCGGTTTATTTTTCGTGTTCTCAAATTCTTTATCATCCCAGAATTTAGGTTTTAAATATTCCGAACAGGAAAATAAAGTTGAAAAAGTAGACACGGTAGAACCTACTGAAAATACTCAAGCCTCAGGTAAAATTATTATTACAGCACTAATCTGGTTAAGGCACATTGTAATTTTCATTTTACTTGTAACCGTAGGATTCTATGTTACCCTCATTTGCTGCAAGATGTGGACAAATATTGGATTTTTGATTACACCTGCATTCGCCATGTTAATCTATTTGAGTTCTTCTCATTTTGATGTTTCGTTAACGGAGTTATTATTATCCTCTATTAGAATTACTAACTCAACTATTGGTGAATATTACTCCTTTGTAAAAGTGCTCTTTTACATTTGTGCTTCTTTCATATTCAGCGTTGCTTCCAAAGAATTACTTCGTCGAAAAAAGCATTTTTTGGGACAATTGGTCATTACAAGTGTCATCCTCCTTTTTTTAAGTCTCATTGATATTTATGTGGCTTTCTTATCAGGTGATCTGCATTTAACTGTCTCTATTGATACAATTGGATTTGTGTTAGGTACAGCCCTGTATAGCCTTCTTGTAATCGATGAAACAGATGTTGCCCCAATAACCTTCATGCATACGTAATTAGACTATTACCATTTAAGAATTTAAATAAATCACTATAACATCTAAATAAATATATTATGAATAAGTCATTTGAAAAACAATTAGTAACAGCCATATGTGTAATGTTCCCTCATTACTTAGATGCCGAAAAGAGGGATCAAAAAATTATACTAGCCATGGCATTTATGGTTTACCTAAGTTCATTACTTGGAGGCTATGCGATGTACGTAAGTACTTACTTCTTATTGAAACATGGAGTTATAGCTTTTATAATTGGAGCTTGTACAACTGGTTTTTTAATTCTACATGATCAATCGCTTTTAGCCACAGATCGTCGACGTCAAATTTATACGAAGATTTTAATCAGTGCTTTTTTAGCCATAGGATTTACTATGACAAACAATGCAACTAAAGAGTATGATACATTAAGCACAGAATTGATTCAGGCTACTGAAAAAAGCAATGCCAATATTACAATTGCTATGAATAGAGACATTGAGAAAGTAGAAGAAGAAGAAAGAGAGATAAGAAAAAGAATAGAAATTGCTGGGCTAAGAATCAATGAGACCAAGCAACCACTCATTGATGCCAGAAGATCACTTGCTGCTTTTGAATTGAACAAAGAAGAACGTTTGCAAAGAATTAGGGAAGCTTATAGCCCTAAATATGAAGATGCACAAATATCTGACTTGACTGTTCTTGCTCAACAGGCTAAAAAGTTTGCAAGCGGCGGGGAAGGAACCTTCATTGCGGTATTACTAGCCTTTCTTTTCTTCATTATTGAATCTTTACCCGCCATTCTCAGAATCATGTTAGATGACGGAGATTACATGAAAAGGTTTTTAGCCAGCCTAAATGTAATGAGGGCATTACGTGATCAACGTATAAAGCAACAATTGAATTTTGCATCTGCTGACAGTGATATCGTCCGTAATATCTTACACATGGAGATCATCGACAAAAAGAATGAAATGATAGCAACCAATTTTGAAAATACAGAGGAAATGTTAATCCTAGATAAACGTCAGAAAATATTGGATGCTGGATACAATCCATATACAGGCGAATCCTTGGACTTTGTTGACTTAAGTTTTTTCGATCGAAAAAAGTCAACTAATGAGGATAAAAACTCTAGTACGAAAGAAGGTGAGGATACCAATTTCAAAGAAAACAACAATCAGAATCACAAGCAAGAACAGGAAGCTGTATTTGATTTGTAATTACTAACCCATACTAAATAAAACTTAATGATAAATCTTATAACAATTGCAGACGCGCAAGCACTTGTAGTCATTCGATTCGCCTTGATCTTTTTCTTCGCGGGAGTGCTGATCTTCTATATTGTCGTCTGCCAAGAAAATAACAATAAGAATTTCTAGACAATAGGTTAATGCTTTTACTCAACTAAAATTGAAAATCATGATGATGCTTTTGACTTTACTAGAAATATTCTATGGTGGAATCGCACCAGGGCTTCTATTTGGAATCTTTGTTATAGCAGTAATTTATAAAGAAGAATTCCATAAAAAACAGAATAAATGAACCTTGTCATTATAATACTAGCGTGTTGCGTTGGACTTATATTCATATGGATCCTTACAGGCAACAAGAATTATGCATTGGACGGCAATAGCACAATTGCTACTCCTCAAAATGTAGTTAAAGATAATCAAGTTCAAGCTGAGATTACACCCGAGAAAGAACGAGTCTCTTTGCCAAGGCAGTTCAGAAGAATTCAACAATCGCTTTCGAGACAACGAAATGTAATCATTGACAATATGAAGGAAATGCACCATCAAGGTCAAGTTTTAGACATTGCATCACAAATGGTTCGTATCAATGACCAACAGAATATCTTACAAGATGCAATGATTGATCTCAAACACAAGGATCTCGAGATTACCAGTAAGGGAATAGAAATTGACCTGATAAGTAGAGAAAACTTACTTACGATCAATGAAGCTCGTAATAAGTTAGAATTTGAGACAATTGATTCCATTCGCTTGAAAGCTGAGAATGATATCCAAGGGAGTCTTTTAAACTTAAAAGATAAGCAGCTGGATCTGAAAGTTTACGAGATAGATCTTAACGGGAAAATGATTGATTTACGAGACGCTGAAATAGATCTTAAAGCACATGAGAATCGAATAGATTTTAAATCACAAATTCAAAATATAAAAGAAAAGGAATTTGGCGTCATCCAGCAGAGTGCAGAGGTTGCAAATGATCGTATCCGAAATGAATTGAGTTTTAAAGAACAAGTTAATAGGTTAAATGAGCAAGAGGTTGAATTGAAAAAACTTGGCCTTAACAACATAAAAGGAGAATTAGTAAATGCAGGTACTTCAATAGATTTAAAGAAGAAAGAGGTTGACCTTACTATAAAAGATGGACTAGCGACTCTAAAAGATAGAGAATTAGAAAACAAGAAAGGTTCCATTAACAATCTGATTGGGAAGCTAGATAACAAGGAAAAAAGCGTAAATCTTGCTGAGAAAAATCTTGCCTTGTCTTACGCCAGACTTAGTGAAAATTTCAGGGTATTGCTGAATAACATATTACTTGAAAGCAGAAGTTTGAAGTTGGATCGAAGAGATAATGCATTGAGATCAAAACAAGAATTATTAGATCTCAGAGAATATAGACTTGGGAATTTGAGTAGATATATTGATCAAATGTACGAGGTAAAGTCAAATTGGTTGAGGATTGAATCTAAGGATAATGAACTACAATATAGAGAGCAACAATTGAGACTTGATAATAAATATCATCAGACTCAACAAGATCTTGAAAGATTGAGATTGTACAGGTATGAAAATAATATTGTTCATAGGGAACAAAAGCTAGAATTGCAAAACTTAATTCGATCAATGCAAGATAATTGGAGGTTGTATTGATCCTTGCCAAACCAACTCTTTATTCATAAAGTGAAAGAAAGAGAGTACAATCATTTTTAAGTCCCTAATTCATTAATAATCAGATAATTATAATGACAACGAATAATCAGGGTTTTATCACAGACGAAAGGCTAAAAAAAGTTCTGAAGAACGGATTTAGAAAGATATGCAAATTGGACTATCCTGAAGAAGTCGAGACAATAGCATTGTCGTTTATAAAACCTATTGAAATGATGCTTCCTATGATAATTTTCATGTCAGAATGGGTGGAAGCAGTAGAGAAAAAACTTAGTAAAATTGAAAAGCATACTGAGTTATATGCTGATTGGTTATCAATAAGAGGATTTACATATGATGAATTTCGATGGGTACTAGAGACAGCATACTCAGAAGAAAAATTTGACAGAGTAGCGGTTTATGGATTTCTATACCTAGATGATTCTATTTCTGTAGAAGAATTTAAAGTTAGATATGGTGATCCCGATATAAGCATGAGAAGTCGTTATCTACAAGCATTGTCAGATATTACTAAAATTGAGATTCCCGTTCTTTATGATTTTTTATGTGAATCTAAAATGACACTAAGATATCCTGTCCAGGCATTAGTAAAGCATTGTTATATGCTTGCTCAATCTTCATCAGGAAAGTCTGAATTCATTAAACATGTTTTTCACGAGTTATGTAAACTTCTAAGAAAAGTTTCATTGGTCTTAATCGAGCCGCATATGGATTTGAGCCTTGAGATTATTGGATTAAGAAATACGTGGAAAAAGGGTTTAAAGAATGTAATCTATTTAGATCCTGATATTGTTTCGACCGCTTCACAAATGACTGGGAATCACGAATTGGAAGACGAGTATATATTTTCACTTAACCCATTTGACACAATAGATAGTAATGCAAATGAGATCTCCTTTTTGGTTGAAAATCTTTCATCTGCTTTTTTTAGTGTTATTAATTCAGATGAGACTTTTCAAATGGAAGCAATCATTGAAGCATGCATAGAAACTCTTTTAATAAGGCCAGATTCAGACATTCTTGATCTCAAAAGGTTTATGGATGATAATCAAAATTCCGACCTCGTTGAATTTGCAATTGCAAACTTAAAAGGTGAAAGGCTAGATTTAATGAAAAATCGATTTTTGAAAGATCCAAAAATCCAACAGACAAAATCTAGTATCTATTACAGATTACTTAGCATTTTAGGTAAGGATTCACTTGTACAATGCTTGGTAGGCCGACGGACAGTAGATTTAGAATCTCACATGAATGATGGAAAAACTATTATTTGTAATTTTTCTAAAGCTATACTTGGACCAACCGGAGCACAGATACTTGGAAAAATATTTGTGGCCTTGATATCTGGATATGCCACCTTAAGGCAAAAACAACCTAAGTCCAAAAGAATGGAGACTTACATATTTATGGATGAGTTTCACAACTACATTAATACAGGATCGACGGAAGAGCTTTTCGCTGAACAGAGGAAATACAAAACCTATTTTTTTGTTGCAAACCAACAAATGGGTCAATCAATGTCGAGTGAAATAAAGAGATTGGTAGCAGGAAATACAGCTTTACATTTTATGGGACCTAATGAAAGTGAAAGCATAGAATGGTTCTCCAAGCAGTTCAAGAAACTTCCAGAAAACCCCACTGATAACCTACCAAAGTATTCATTTTGGTTTAGTGACAAATACAATAAGAATCTAGGTAGTTTCATAATAAGGAGCCCATCCTATTTAGTTGATCATTCTAATACTTATCATTTGAATGAATCCGAATTAAGAATAGTATTTAATTACTTAATAAAGGAGAGTGGAATATATCGGGTGAATAGGAAGAACTATGTAGAAGTGAATAAATCATCCAATGGTTCTGTGCTTGAACATAATTTTAGCGAGTAATGGAAATATTATCATCAAGACAAATTAAGATTCTTGAATTGTTACTTGAATTTAAGCAACTCACGATTCCTCAAATAGACCGCATATTTTGTAATGAATTCAGCCAACAATCCATAAGAAGAGATTTAGACAAGCTTTTTACACGAAGAAGACCACTAGTGAATCGAGTTGAGTTCAAAAGGATTAGTCATTTTGGTAAATTATCCTTTGTTTATAGCTTAGCTAAACTAGGGGCACAAAAACTATTGAAATTGTATAAGGGTAAATTGCCTTATTCGAAATTCACCCCATTAAGACCTAAGCTTACGGATGATTATTTCCATCGAACTTCAACAATTGATTTCCATATTCATATTAAAGAATACCAAAGTGAGGGGTATGAGTTAGATTTTTGCAATCACTACTTTGTAGTTAAGAAAGTGCTTAACAGTTTTCATTCCATCAATCGAATAGATGCACCTAAAGGTAAGATTGTCATCCCTGACCTTATAATGAAACTTAGTAGAGCAGATAGAACCAGACTATTCCTATTTGAATTGCACAATGGAAAGGACAAGAAAAGAATTAAGGAACAAATTGAGATGCACGCTTTAACGCTCATCTCTTTAAATACCCATAGGAAATTCCACATAGACTATAAATGTTTCTATTATGTTCTTATTCTATTTGAAGAGGAGTCAGTATATCGAGCAATAATTAAAGATTTAAGTGAAAAACAACGATATAGGAATATTGGTGATTTTTTTCTATGCAAATCAAAATCAAAAAATGATGATTCATTTCTCAATGGTTGGACCAGCATTTTAGGAAATAAAACTAGTATAACTATTTAGGCCTTAGAATTTTGCAAATTATTCTGAAAAACGAAATTTATAGCATTTATAAGAAATGTCAAATTTAGATTGAAATTGAGTTGATGATATTAGATTGACATTTGTTTGGATTACTTTCTTGTACTATCTTCGTGCCTTGAAATTGACACTTTTTCTGACACCATAAGCAGAGAGTATAGCTCAGTTGGTTTAGAGCGATGCCTTGACAGGGCATAGGTCGGGGGTTCGAATCCCTCTACTCTCACATTTGGGATACGTAGGTGAGACACCCTTGACAGGGCGGGGGTCATTGGTTCGAATCCAATAGCGAGCACCAATGAATTAAAAGGATCGAGCTTTGCTCGATCCTTTTTTGTTGCACATTTGTGAGTCTGAGCTTGCTCAAGGGAGTAAATGCTCAACAAAAAAGGTAGCACGCAGTGCGTCCTTTTAATTTATTTTTAATCACGCCGCGTTTTTGGATCGCTGAAGGCAATCCAATAGCGAGCACCAATGAATTAAAAGTAGCACGCAGTGCGTCCTTTTAATTTATTTTTAATTACGCCGCGTTTTTGGATCGCTGGAGGCAATCCAATAGCGAGCACCAATTTTTCTTCTCACACTCTCCCAAACAGAAAGAAAGTACTTTATTATAAAGACATTTTATTTATTTAATTACTTTGTTATATGTGTTATTTCCTTTAATTTAGTTTCAAATTATAGGACATGCCCATCTACAAATCCGTTCTTCTAGTACTAAGCTTTTCATTTTTTACAAGCGTTCTGGCTGCACAGCAATCCTTCACTTATTTTCCAGAAGGAGAGCATCCAATACTTGATAAACATATAGCATCGGATACAGACTATCTATGGTTGGTGTACAAAGGCACCTTGCAACAATATCGAAAATCAGACATGGCGCTGATGGCGGTTTGGAATGAGAGCAATAGTCCCTTGGGTGGCGTGCAGGCTGTGGCGACCGGTATTGATAATACGGTCTATGCTGTTGGAAAAACGCTTTGTCAATATGATCGAGAAACGCACTCTTGGATAGATTCTTGGAAAAGAGGAGGGGCAAGAGCAGATATAGCCTTTGGTACAAACGAAGGCGTTATTCCAATATCCTATGAAACCAAAATACCGTTAAACTTGTCTTGTACTACCGAACTAGAATATGGACATAGAAATATTCATCACGGATTGAACGGCAAGACGTATTCGAATTGGTCTTCTGGCGCTTTTCAGCCCGGGGCAAATTCCTGTAATAGTTATAAATGTCATTATATAGAGGTGGAATCTAATTATCCTGTTTGTTATGATACCGGATCGAAGTGGTTTACCAGTAGATTTTTTATTGACACAATAGGTCAATTTTGGTATAGGGATTTATTCAATAATTCTGTTCTTCCTATTATTAATCGATATGAAAGCGTAGCCGGTTTTTATGAGCCTATAGACACCATGCTAATAGATGGTGCGACAGATGTTGTCGATCTTATTGCTTTGGATCGTGAGAATAGATTTTGGATCGCATCTGGAGGAAATTTATTTGGCCGTTTTAAAAATCAATCTAAAAATTATGGGGCGTTGCCAGAATACAAAGTATTGGTCGGCGATCAAGATGAACAGCTTTTTGCAATCAATGCAGGCCTAGATAGCTTGATGAAATTTGATGGAACTTCATGGAGCTACTTTCCAATTTTTCAATACGATGTAACCACTCCTTATGAGTTGGAATATTTAGCTGCCTCCTCTGATCGGTTTTGGTTTTATAGAGATCAGGAACTCTTCTATTTTAAAGATAAAACGTTGACTCCCGTTCCTGGGCCGGTATCCTTCTCCAAACCTATCTGGACTTTTAGTCCTTACGATGATGAACTATGGATGCAGTTCTTCAATGATAAACTATTCTTAGTAAAAGACGGAACATGGATCGATTATACTTTTAATGATTTAGAAATAGATTTTTTCCAAGAAGTGGGAGATCAATTATGGGTGGTATTCGAAACAGATGGTGCTTTCCAAACTGCGCAATTTGTAAATGAGGATTGGGTTTTTTATGCGGATGATCTAGTATATAATTCTGCAATCGATAGCGTAGCTAATATTGGGAATCTATATCAATTGGAATATGCAAGTGATACTGTTTTTAAAATAATGGATAACGACACTAGCATATTTATCAGGCCAGAAATTAGTCAATATTATGGCTGTAGTTTTGCAGAAAAAACAACTAATGGAAATGGCTTATGGGCTTTCTTTCAACCCACTTGTGCAGATTGGTGGAATGCTTATCCCATGATTGTTTATTACTTTGATGGGACAAATTGGTCTGAAAAAATTGACCTTGGAAACACAAGGGCTTTAGAATTAATTTCAGTAGAAAAAAACGACCTTAGACTGATCGCCGGAAGGAATGAACTTAATTATTATCACTTTAAAGAAGGAGGAATACTGGTAGATAAGTTTAAAGTTCACACCCCTAAACCAGAAAATTCATCTGGAAGTAATATGCTCTTTGAACTTGAAGCAGCCAAGTGGTCAGCTACAGGTCAAGTAATCATTAAAGGTAAGGCAGGTTGGTATGGGAATAATCCATACAACGGTGGTAGGGCTGCTAATAGTTTGACTTTTAGAAAAAATGCAAACAAGCTAATCTTTAATACAGAAAACGAAAGTGTTCTAAATCTACAGGAATATTTTGTCCATGAAGATTATTATTGGATTAAAGAAAATGATCGCTTAAGAACTAATATTGATTTTAACTTTGGCGAATTTATATCTGGATCTTTTTCCAATGCCTGTAATCAGTCCGGTCTTTTTGCTTGTTGGCTCGGAGCTGGATTGCCTGAAAGTAATTATACTTATTCTTGGTCGGATGGAGACGCTCGACCGGTAAGAATAGGAGAATTGGATGGAAATTTTTCTATCGAAAGTACATCGAGCACTGGACTTTTTGCCAATAATACTTTGGATATAAATAACAATTTCGCATTCTTTGATTTTAATGAAACCATCATCCCGAACACAGATACCTTGAATGGGAATGGAGCCATTAGTTTAGATTTATCCGGAGGCCTCGCACCTTACGAAATAATCTGGAGCAATGATTCCACTACTAATGCTTTGCAAAATCTGGCACCAGGAGATTACTCAGTTTCAGTTACAGATGCGAATGGTTGTATCTATACGGCCAACTATACAGTGGCGGATGATGCCATCTCAGGGATATCGAATATTACGTCAAATACCACAATTTTCCCCAACCCATTCTCAAATATGCTTTCTATAAATTCCAGTGGAGTAGGGTACGAAAGTTATCAGGTCATCGACCTTTCCGGCCGTGTACTGCATCAAGGCCCAATTCAGCAATCCAATGAAACACTCGATCTAAGTCGATTGGAAAGAGGTGTGTACCTGTTATCCTTGCAGAAGAGTGGAAGCAAAGGAAGTCTACTGACTCGCATCGTAAAACTGTAAAGCCGGTAGCTGTCTATAGATTATTTAGAGCGTTATAGATTTTTCCTTTTTAGGTCTTTTGGAAAAAATGTGGGGACTATACGTTCTTTATTCACAATTATATCTTTTGAAAGCCAATGATAGCAGGCCTTAGGCAGCTTAAATCGAGTTAATGCTCACTTGATTATTGCAGGAAAATCACATTATTGGAACGAATAGTGTGTGAAAAATCACATTATTGGAACGAATAATGTGTAAAAAATCACATTTTTGGAACGAATAATGTGATTTTCCCGTATATTGGTATACAAATGGAGTTTAAAAGAGAAATATATATTGACTTACAAAAATGGAAGTCTAAAGCAAGCCGCAAGCCATTATTATTAATGGGGGCTAGGCAAATTGGGAAAACGACGGTGCTAAAGTCCTTTGGTGAAAATGAATATGAAGATTTTATTTATATCAACTTAGAAAGACAAACAGATCTTCATCAATTCTTCGAAGGCAACAAACATCCACAATCCATTTTGGATAACTTAAGCTTAATTCATGGAATAGAAATTAAACAAGGAACTTCACTAATTGTCTTAGATGAAATCCAAGTATGTCGAGATGCAATAATCGCTTTGAAATATTTCCAAGAAGAATTGCCAGGGATTCACTTAGTTGGAGCCGGATCACTATTAGGATTAAGCATGGGAAATGATCAATCCTTTCCAGTTGGTAAGGTTGAGTTTTTGGATATGCATCCATTATCGTTTTCAGAGTATTTGGAGGGTTCAGATAAAAATGCGCATAATGCATATCATCACTTTTTATCTAATAAAAATATCGAACCAGTACCTACCGCATTTTTTAATCTCTTACAAGAAGCATTTAAAGAATACATTTTGATAGGCGGGATGCCTGAAGTGGCATCTAACTATTTAACCAACAAAAATATAAGCGATGCCCAAAATATCCAAGATCAAATATTAAGAGCCTATCAGCTTGATTTTGTAAAATATGCTGACAAAACTACATCCACAAAAATTTTACAAACTTGGAATGCTATCCCTTCTCAATTAGCCAAAGAAAACAAAAAATTTATTTTTAAGAATATTCGATCTGGTGCTAGGGCTCGAGAATATGAAGAAGCTATTGAATGGTTGGTACAGGCAGGATTGGTTTATAAGGTGTCAAAAGTGAAAAAGATCGGCATCCCTTTAAAGGCCTATGAAGACATAACCGCCTTTAAGTTATATACCTTCGAAACAGGATTGTTAATAAGATTGGCAGGACTGGATCCTAAAACATTTCTCCACGGAGATCAATTCTTTAAAGAATTTAAAGGATCGCTGGCGGAAAATTTTGTCAATCAATCTTTGAAAAAAATATTAGGAAGGCCGCCTTATTATTGGAGATCGGAAGGGAAAGCAGAGATGGATTATGTAATAGAACAGCATGGAAAATGCATACCCATCGAAGTCAAATCAGGAGATGTGACCAAAGCAAAAAGTCTGGCCGTTTATAAATCGCTCTATAACCCAGCATTAAGAGTGAGAGTTTCTAACTTAAATTTAAAACTAACGGATGATCTATTGAATATTCCACTTTTTTACGCGGCTGAGTTGGATAAGTTTATTGGGAAGACTTTAGGTAATTAAATTAGAATAAAGAAGACTATAAATTAAAATACTATTAAGGTTTTACGTACTAAATCCCGACTATCTAATTACATCTAAAATTCAAGTACTTCTACCCTAATTCCAGCGACCCATTCCCGCTATCTTCGCACAACTCATTTAACCAAACCAAATAACTTATGACCAAAGGGAAATTCATCAACCTCGTTTTAGACTATACGAAACATTCTGAAACGCACCTAGCGCAACAGCTTTTGAATCTTGCCAGAACTCAAATTACAAATGGAAGCAAAGGGGTGGGATATATATACTCTGCCAACTATGGTCAAACTCGAGAGATTGAAAGGGCTTATTTTGCACAAGCTTGGAATACTGGTACAAGTGGAGATAATCAAGCAAAAATTGTTATGGCCGTCGAGCATGAATTAGGCCAACCTGCTTACCAGGATTTACAAGGAAAGGTACATGTCTTGCCAATCACAACCATGAATGCTTATGTAAATCCTATTGCAAATTGGTCTGATGATTTACACCTCGGACTACTAAACGAAGATCTGGATAGAACGGAAAACTACCTGAAAAGCAACTGGGATGTTTTTGGCATTCAGGATCCAAACCATACTGTAAAAAAGCCATATGCTATTGGTGGGAAAATTGCCAATATGCCGCCATCCGTTAGTAATTTTGTTCAGCAATTTCTGATTGGATTGAAAGGTAAATATTAATCCAAAACGAAAAGGGAGGTGCTTATATCTATTCCAAAAAAAGGAACCATTTCAAACTAAATTGAAATGGCTCCATTGCAAAAGGGGGGTAACAAATAAGACCTGTTTAAAATCTTATTCAATCATTAGTATTTTCTTTGTAGCAGTAAATCCATCTGCCTCAATAGTCACCATGTAATAGCCAGGTGCCATTTTCTCCCCATTACTTGTTTTGTTAGGGATGGTGATTTTTTGATTACCGGCAGTAAGATTATAATTCATGAAATTCATTTGTACTCCTAGCACATCCGTAACCTGTACATTGACCTCTGCCGCATTTAGTCAAAGAACAATATTCTCCGCAATCTAGATTAGTTAAAGACCTAAGAATGATTCTTTGTCAGATATCTGATTCTTCCTACACCGTTTCCAAAATCCACTCCTTCTCAATAACCCCAGGATTCGCAGCCACCTCTTTTTTAAATGAAGCCACCGCCTGACGATCATATCGATTCAATTTGATCATTTTTCGAATGTATCGGAGCATATTTAAATAGTGCTGTTGATGATAGCCAATCACTTTTTTCTTTCTTAATAATAAAATTCGGAAGCTAGTCAATAAATTATCTAGGGCATCGATTTCACCCGTTTCAAAATACATTTTTAAGAGCATCACTCGACTATCTAAGTTCAGCAATAAATCACTGTCGTCAATTTGAGCTAGCATAGGCATGGCTTTTTTGAATTCTTTCTTTGTAAAATAAAGCCGGGCTAAATTATAATTCCGATTGGATTCGCGATGCGCTGCCGCTATTAAAGTCGCATATTTATGAATAAAATTTTCTACCCAGTCAAATTCTTTGAGCTTTAGGCCTAGGGCCACAATATTTTTATAGGCATAACGACTCAGTTGTCCATCTGATATCAAAGTCTCAGTGGCCAGGCCAGTTTGATAGAGATCGAATGCTTCTCGGATATATCTTTCTTGTCCAGAGTTCAACTGCTTAATACAATAATTAATGGCCAGGAGTAAAAATTCCCTGCGTTCATCTATGGAGATTAATAATTCTTTGTTGGCTAAAGCGTTTCTAAGAGATTGGAAATCAGATTCTGTTCCCGCCGTTAAGGACTGGTAGCAATAATAATATAAGGCGATCACTGGATTTTCAATAATGATGCTATTGGATTGAATGTATTCTAAAAGTAAGGGTAAAAAACTGGCGTCATAATCTGCATTGTAAACGGCGCGATGCGATTCCTGCATACAGGCAATTCTCAATTTACTGGCGATTAAATAAATATCCAAAGCGCCGGACACTTTAGCTAAGTTGTTTTTTGCGCCTCTTTCCTTCGACTCAATAGACTTGAATTTTTCCAATTCCAATTGATATTCCAAATGATAAAATGTTCTATCCTTTGGCAATTTTGACAAATCTTTTTCCGCTCGAAGGAATAAATGGGAAAGCGATTGAGCTAATTTTTTTTCCCTAAATATTGGTGCTAATTCTAGATCCGCCAATAGGGGCCTGTGCACATATGCGCGTTCGGATAGCATCCTTTCAATAAGCGAAATTAATTGAGATTGGGCATGACGCCACTTAAGTCCATCAAATTTTTCTTCTGGAAATACTTGTCCAAATCCAATTTCTACAGAGGGTAATTGCTTGTTACGACCTTTTGTTGAGGCAACTAACCATCCCCAAAGTAGGTTATTAGTCGAATTCTGGTTAAAAAATGGACTATTTACCAGCTTTGTCATTGCTCTTTTTTCTAATCCATCTAGGGATGAAAACAATTTATATAGCTTATTATCAATCATTTATAATTTAATAACTGCATTTTACATACGGACAAATGTACTATTTTGTAATGGCTCTAAGGGTAGAATAGCGGCAAATTTGTAATAGAAGTAGACCAAGCCGAGCAATTGACGGTGCAAGGAATATTTCTAATTCAAGTTGAACCTTAATTAATTTACTTAAATTATGTTCCTATGAAAGCCTTACGCATCATATATATAGTAGCAATCATTTTTTTTCTTTTCAATAACCCACTGTTGAAAGCCCAAGGTTGGCAGCAGGCTTATCCAGAATTTGGCGTGAATACTCCAAGTTCTAATATCTCTTATACTTCGAAGAATATATTACCGCAAACCAATGGCAATTTTATTGTGCTGATAGCAAATGGTTTTAATAGTCAATTAGTAGAGGAATATTATATAATAGAAGTGGATGATCAAGGAAACAAGCTTCGCCAAAAAGCACTTGGAGTAAATGGCGCAGGCAATGATGCTAGAGTGCTACTTCAAATGGCGAATGGTAATTTTGCTATCGCTTCAAATATTGGAACACTTCCAGGGGGAAATTATGTAGAGCCTTCTATTCATATTTCCATTTTGGATGTTAATTTTAATTTGGTTACTGAAAATATTATTCCTCCGTCTCTTGACTATATAGGGGTCACAGAATTTATAGAAATTCCTGGTGGTGGTTTTTGGATGTTTGGCTTCGGAAATTTTGCCACTGGTTCCAGCTTTTTGAGAAAACTGGATGCCACAGGTAACCTCGTAGGAAATCAAATAACGGATCAATTAGGATCGGTAATTGGGAGACAACTAATTCCTGAATCAGGAGGTGGGGTTAGTGTTTTAAGTTATGAAAGAATTAATGGGGGTTTTGACTATTCTACTTTAATTAATGAATATGACAGCAATGGAAATTTTGTTAGTCAGCTAATTTTTGATCACAATAATGGCCAATTAATTCCAGTGGAAATGGATCGCACCTCAGATGGTGGATTTATCCTGGCTGGTCGTAATATTGATAATAAGTCAGTATTACTTAAATTGGATCAAAATAAAATTGAAGAATGGCGCAAAGAATTTGATCCACCTAATTTTCTTGCATTTGTTGGTATTAAATCCTTACCAAATAGTCAGGGATACAGAATTAGTTTCTACGAACAAAATTCTCCGATTTCTAATTCAGGATTAATAGAAACAGACATCAATGGCAATTGGGTTTACAAAAAATCCTATTATCAAAATATTCATAACTCACCACAGGAACTAATATTGTTACCTGACGGCGGAACCCTCCTATCTGGATATAGAGATTTAAATGCTAGTATTTATTTCAGTAGTGGAAATATACCCTATTTGATTCGCACAGATGCTTTAGGTTTCACTTTTGATAGTGGGGTGTCTGGTTTAGTAGAAACTGACATGGATGCCGATTGCATTGCAGATAATTTGGATAACATTCCCGGTAGAATTGTTGGTGCATATGATAATGGATTTTTAGTAAACTCCGCGACTGTGGATTCAGCGGGAGATTACCTATTGAGCATTTCCCCTGGAGATTACAAACTTGCTGTCCGACTACCCAATGACTTATGGAGTTCTTGTCAGGATTCTGTGGATATTACAGTCTCCGCGTCAGATACATTAGAAGATTTGGATTTCGTGTTAGCCTATAATCCAGAGCCATTGGATAGTATATTTGGTTATGTATTTGAAGACTATGACGGAGATTGCATTCAAGACAGTTTTGAAACCATAGGCCATGCCGGTTGGGTTGTAAATCTTGAAATATCTGAAGATGGTGTCAGCACTACTTATTTAGACACCACAGATATAAATGGGTATTATTCTTTTACAGATTTCATGGGAGCAACCAATGCGGCAGGAGCTTTCCTATTTTTCGAACAGCCAATTGGAACGGGTTTGAATTGTGCCTATTCTTGCTGGCAAGAACTCAACTTAGATTTAATTCCCAACACCGCCATTAATTTTAATAATGGAGTGACCTGCGATACCCTTCCGTTTTGTCCAATTATGCATGTATCGATGGGGACAAATCAAATTCGTCCATGTATAGACGGCAACTACCAAGTTTATTACCAAAACATTGGAGGAGACACAGCCAATGATGCTTATCTCGAAGTTACTATTGATTCAGCCTTAACGATAATAGACGCATCGATTCCTTGGACTAGTCAACAAGGTAATTTGCTAACATTTGATGTGGGAGACTTGCTTTCCAATCAATCAGGTTCTATTCAAATTAATTTTGAAACACCCTGTAATGATCCCGCTGGAACAACCTATTGTAGCTCAGTACATGCCTATCCAGATTCAACCTGCGTTCCTCCGGGTACTAACTGGGATGGCTCTGAAATTGAGCTGATGGGAGAATGCCTTGGAGACAGTATCAAATTTACCATAACCAATGTGGGCACCGGAAATATGTCCTCCATGTTGGATTATGTTATCATCGAAGACAACGTTCTTCTTTTTGCCCAACCAGGAGAATTTATTTTGGAAGCCGGTGAGTTCATGGAAGTTACTTTAGAGAACAATGCTGACTTCTATCGAATGATTGCCATGCAACCAGAAGGATTCCCAGGATTAGCAACTCCGATTTCTTGGGTAGAAGGTTGCGGAACGGCTGATCCAACCATGGGATTTACCAATCAATATCCACTAGGGGATGAAGATCCTTGGTTAGATATATTATGTCTCGAATCTGTGAACTCTTATGACCCTAATGACAAGCAAGGGTTTCCAAGAGGAGTAGACGAAGAAAACTATATTGATCAAAACGAGCCAATAGAATATCATATCCGTTTTCAAAATACTGGAACCGCCGAAGCTTTGTATGTAGAAATACGGGACACCCTTGCTACCCAATGGCTAGATCCAACAACCCTACGGCCAGGTGCGAGTAGCCATCATTATACTTGGGATATTGAAGGAAATGGAATTGTAGTATTTAAATTTCTAAATATTAATCTTCCAGATAGCACAAGCAACCCGGAAGGTTCCAATGGATTCGTGACTTTCAAAATACAGCAACGATCAGACAATCCTATTGGGACAGAAATTCGAAACACGGCTGCCATTTATTTTGACAACAATCCGCCGATCATTACCAACGAAACATTGCATACTATCGGAGAAGAGTATTTAATATTTGTGAAGACTTATAGTCCAACAGAAGTGTTTGCAAATAATATTCAACTCAATCCAAATCCTGCAACGGATATCGTGCAAATTGATTTAGAGGATATGATTGTTGAAGAAGAGTTATCAATTTCAATCTATGATATTTTTGGTCGGGTTATGCTAAGTAGAACCTTCGGTGAAAAGGGTAGTTATATGCTGGATGTCAAATCTGTTACTTCAGGAACTTATTTTTATAGGATCTTTGATGGGAAGCAGGTTATTGGTACGGGTAAGTTGGTGAAAATATAAAGTAAGTTTTCGGTGAGTAAAATAAAAGTGGTTAGCGTAGCTAGTCACTTTTATTTTTTGCTCAATAGCCAAATTAAATACACATTTGATATAATAATTAATGTGTATTTTCATCAAATTATATGTTTAAGAAAAGTGCTATAATCATAATACTTTGTCAGTTCGCCTCCTTACTTTGCTATGGGCAAAATTCTTATGCGTCTCAATGGGTATTAGATAAGTCTATTCATCTTGATTTTAGAGGTGATTCGCTTATTCTAGATAAGTTTCCTGTGCAGAATTTTGGATCAGGCGATTTTTGCAATTCCATTTGTAACGAAGTTGGAGATCTATTATTTTATTCCGGTGGCTGCAATATTATTGATAGTGAACACGAACTTATGATCAATGGTGATAGCATTAACTCAGAATATGCTTTTATAGATTTTTGCAATGAAGGTGATTATCCATTTCCGCAATCAAATTTGATTCTACCATACCCGCTTAGTGATAGTTTATATTATTACTTTAATTTGGACATAAATATTTTAGATAATACGTTTCCAGCCCCTTTAAATTTGTTATATCATATCATAGATATTTCAAAAAACAATGGTAAAGGAGAGGTTATTTTAAAAAATGCAACTGCAATTTCCGATTCATTGAGTAGAGGTTATTTACAAGCAGTTCGTCATTCTAATAATATCGATTGGTGGATTGTTGCACCAAAGTTAAAATCAAATTGTTATTATATAACCTTATTTACTTCCAGCGGTTTAGAAGAACCAGTTTTGCAATGTATTGGGGAGGAATGGAGTTTCAGTGATGGTGGTGGGCAAGCAGTTTTCTCACCCGATCGCACTAAGTACGCTAGAATAGAAGCCGGAAACGGATGGTATTTATTTGATTTCGACAACGAGAATGGAATTCTTTCCAATGAGATTCAATTATCCAATAGCGAGATAGAGAACTATTTTAGAGGGGTTGCATTTTCTCCGAACTCAAGATTTTTATATGTTACCGGACGTTTAGACCTATTTCAATTTGATTTAGAATCTACTAACATCAAGAACAGTAAATTATTAGTTGGGCAACTTGATCCTAGTAATGTTCCTTCAGGAGCCGGTTCATTATCACTACAACAACTTGCGCCGGATAACAGAATTTATATCTCCAGTCCAGGTTCGCATAAATATTTAAGTATTGTTGAAAACCCTAATTGCCTTGGAGTACATTGCGACTTTAAACCATGGGCAATAGAATTACCTGCTAAAAACTATGGAGGAATTCCTAATATGCCGCATTTTGGCAATGTTGTGAATAATACGCCTTGCGATACTATGGTATCTAACAACAATGAAGTGAGAATTCTAAATAAGATTTGGGCTTACCCTAATCCTTCAAGCGGTTCATTTTTCATTAATTCTGAAACCGCGATGAGTAATGTCAATTTAAAAATTTATTCGCTACAAGGAGTTTTGTTGTATAAAGATTTTATCAAATATTTCGACAAAGAACAATTATTTTTTGACAGTATGCCAGGCACTTACATCTTGAAAATTGAAGATAACCATCAAGTGCTTTTTCAAAAAATCTTAATAAATCGCGATAATTAAAATCTTACCAATTTAGCGTCGCCCACCTTCCGATATGCCAAACTGTTTTGAGGACAAGGATAATAGTTTAAAAATTCCAAATTGAGAATTGGATAATTCTAAAAGACAAAATGCTTTACAAATGGATTCGAAATTTAAATCCAACTAGGGAGGCCACCTAAAAGGATATATTCAAGAGACTTTAGAAATGGTGGACAAGGAGCTAGTCAATAAACAAAATACAATTTCACTGCTCCTCACCAATCAAAATAACCTCAGAACCAACAATCTCCCCATCTAGCCTCCAACTCAAATAATATTGACCAGGGCTAAACGAACCGACTGGCAACACATAATTAGTATTTCCATAATTGCAGGAATAACTTTTCAGCAACTTGCCACTTAAATCAAACAACAGGAATTCGCTTTTATTTTTAACCTCAAAATCCGGTAGATAAACATTGATAGACTCGGTTGTTGGATTCGGATAAACACTAAGATGAAAGTTGGAGATATTTTGTTCATTGATTGCGTCAATTAAATGACAGCCCGGAACATGACAACCATACTCGTCTACTTTGGCGACCCATGCTTGCTGCGGATAAATATCACTTTCCCAGGCCTCTCCAGCTATTAGAATACTTCCGTCTGGTGTTTCTGCGATATCATAAACTGTGTGGAAATAGGGACTGCGCAATTCAAGTTCTTCCTCTGTTTCGTAATGCAAAACTTTGCGTGTCCAAAGGGAGTCTCCAGTCAAAGATATTTTGCCAATATAGCCAAGAACTTCTCCAAGTTGATTTGGACCTTCCACATATATCGGTCCACTTGCTAAGTATCCTGAGTTATCCTCACATTTATGAAGGGTAGAAAAAAATTCGTAGCCGGTTACTAAATCAGTAGGATCCATTACGCATTGCCAAACAATATCAAGATTTTGATTCAACTCGGTAACTAGATATTTACTACTATGAATTACCGAGGAAGATGAATTAATTATTACTTCATCTCCAACTGCATGAGAAATTACTAAATTACCATTGTCAGCAACCACTATGTTTGATACGCCATTTGACAATTCCGATCCATTGTAAACCCATTCCCAAAGTTTGTTTCCAATGGAATCTATACCTACTAAAAGCGATTTTGACCGATGTCCTATGTTCTCTGGCACCCCTATAGTTCTTATGCCACCTAATACTAAAATATCTCCCCAACTTGAAATACTGGCAACCCGACCCCAATCTTGGGTAGGAATAAATTTATTATATAAGAGATTTCCTGTTGTATCAATAATTTGTATTGACATATTTTCAGCTTGCCCACTTTTCCTTAATCTGTTCGCTAAGTAAAATTTGTTATTGTGAAATGTCATGGCCTTATTTTGAAAATAATCCACTTCTTCGAAATAAGGGTAATATTTTTCCCACAAAATTTCTCCAGTAAAATTAGTCTTTAGAAGGCAAGGGGTAGTGGTAGAAATATTTGGTAATTCAATACTGCCATTCAAATAGATGTCGCCAAACAAGATTTCAGGATTTACATCAAAAAACTCTCTTTTTGAAATAGTATCTCCCTTTGAAAATCCAGAAATTAAATCTCCATTATAATTGTATTTCATGAAGCCCAAACTTGCTTTGTAAGGAGGGAGAGTATCTGCAAGAACTGTTGATATATAAAAAACCGAATCTGAAGTAATTAATTCGATATGCAAAGCCGCTTCAAGATTATACCGAGTTCTATTATTGAAATTTTGCGAACAGACTTGTCCACAAAAAAAAAGCAAAAGTAATATTGGAATAAAATATTTCATAAAAAGGGGAGGAGCAAAGCTCAATTCACACTAAATTTACAAAATATCTAACAAAGTAGAAATGAGCTTCCCATATTCTGCAAATAAACCCACTAAAGATACTTGTAGAACATCAATTTGTTGAGACTGATAATCGGGAAGACAGGATTTACTCCATGAATCCTAATTACTTCCAACGCTGGAAATAAAAATTAGAAGTACGCACTGGCGTGCTTTTTTTTAGTCGATTCATTTTCCTTTGAGCAAGCTCAGATAAAAATGCTTCGACTAAAAAAAGACCAAGCGAGGCTTGGTCCTTCTAATTTTTACTTGTCGGGAAGACAGGATTTGAACCTGCGACCTCACGCCCCCCAGGCGAAAAAGTATTGATTTTCAAATATTTATGGGTATGAATTTCATATAGATACAAATAGTAAAATATTTTATTTATATAAATTTTGGAAACCGATGTCCGTAAAAATTCAACTCTTCAAAAGTAAGCCATTAGCAAATGGAAAATTCCCAATCGTAATCAGAGTGAATGAGCGAGGGGAAAGATTTGTTGTCGTTCTTCCATATTCTTGCAAAGAATCAGAATGGAATGCAAAGAAATCCTCATTCAATGCAAAATATATTGACAATGAATATGCCACCAAACGTATTCGTAAGTACTATGCAAGAGCCATCAGAGCTATAGATAAATTTAATGATGAAGGAATAGATTTTTCTGAAAGAGAGCTTTTCAAGCAGTTGATATTTGAAAGTGAATCTGCTAGTAAGAAGTCTAAAGACAAAATGACCATTAAGGAATATCTTCAAGGCTATATCCAAAGATTAGAGGATAGCGAAGCTTACTATCAGAGAGGAAATATGATGTCTTTGAACAATAGGCTGTTCGGGAGTAAAAGATTAAAAAGATTCTTTAATGATTATATCACTTTTAGTGAACTCAATGTAAAGCATCTAAGAGATTATGTGGCCTTCCTTAGAAAAGATGGAATGAAAGGCGGAATTAAAAATCTGATGAAGGATTTCAGGGCGATGTATAACGATGCTGAAGAAGAAGAAATCTTTGTGATGAAGAAAAATCCGTTCAAACTTTTAGACTTTGGAAAATTCTCCTCAGACTATAATCCTAGAGGGTTATCAGTTACAGCAATTAAAGGCTTGTTGGCGTTTGATGTTACTAAAAATCCAACACTCGCAAATTCCTACTATACTTTCCTTTTTGCCTACTACTGTGCTGGGATGCGCTTTACTGATCTTTGTAAAATTTCATATGCTGAAAATGTCGTAGATGGAAAGATCGTTTATAAAGCAAGCAAAACAGGAAAAATGATGCCTCCTGTTGTTATCGACGAAAATATAAAATTCCTCATGGATAAATTGGATACAGGTTCAGGTTATATTCTACCATTTCTTGGTGAAACTCACAAATCTAAAAGACAACAATTCGATAGAGTCAAAAAGTGCAATAGGCTATATAACGTAGACTTAAAAAAGATCGGTGAACTTTTAGGAATTGAAGTGAAAATGACTTCTCATGTGGCACGTCATAGTATTGCTTCGGTATTGGCGGAGATGGGAGCGACGATAAGGGAGATTCAAGGGGTATTGAATCACCAAAGATCAGATACTACTCGTCACTATTTGGCCAAGGTTGGGCATAGTGAAATTAGTAGAGTTCATGATAAGTTGAAGGTGTAATCGATTAGTCTGCAAATATTTGCTCATCTATTCCATCCGGCAATTTGTTATAGATTCAATACCTTCATTGAACAAAATGGATCCGAATGAAACAATTTTTAATTTTTTTACTAAGTCTTACCTCATTTTCGCCCCTCTTTAGCCAAGTAGTAACAGACGAAGAAAAATCGACATTACTACAAGAACTTAACAAAAGCCGCAAATACAGAAAAACTAATTTGGATTCTGCATTAATCAGCTGTCAGCAATTATTATCTAATCCAAGATTACCACTTTACGATTCTATTTACGCAGAAACGTTGAGACATAAAGGCTTAATTCTAAAACGCACAAATCGTGATAGCTCATATTTTTATTATGGGCTGTCTTTAGCTATCGCAGAAAGAATCAAAGATAGTGCTATTATTAGTTCCACTCTAATGAATTCTGCTAGTCTATATAATAGCGAAGGAAAGAATTCTATCTCTGATAGTTTAATTACCATTGCTAGAAATTATGCATTAGGAGATTCCAAAAAATTGGTATCACTAACTTTGAACCAAATAAATACAAAAATTGGTTTAGGTCGCTATGCACAGGCTATACAATTGGCTGAGGAGGCTATAGAAATTTGCAAACAAAACAAGCTCAACAAATACTTAAAAATGTTGTATGGCCAAATAGGTAACATTTATTTCCAACTTGAGGATTATAACAGTTCACTTGATAATTATAAAAAGGCAATAGGAGAAAAGCCATATGATAGGACAGATATACCTTATTTAAATAGCATAGCATCTTGTTATTTAGACATGGATTCTACGGGGCTGACAAGGTTTTATTTAGATCAAGCTTTACAGTTGAATCCCAATAATTCGTCTTTAGAAATTATCTATTATAACTATTCAGGTTCTTATATTAAAGAGGAGAACTTTGAATTAGCACAAAAATATATTGACAAGTTTCATTCTGATATTGATAAGCCTACCTCAGGAGGAATATGTGTTCTGGATATACAGAGAAATCAGATACACTATAAAAAAGGTAACTATGAGGCCTTTTTAAAATCTTATCCTAGTTCAATGGAATGCTTAGAAAAAATGGGAATGCTAGCAGGGCAAAAGGACATTACTAGGAATGCCATTTATGCCAGTAGCAGAGTCAATGTTAGAACTCTGTTAGATAAATATGACATGCTTAATGATTCACTGAAAAGTAACGCTCAAAAGAGACTAATTACAAATGCTGATATTAGAGCTTCAAGGATTGAGGATCTAATTAAAAATCAGAAATTAAAGGAGATTAATTCTCTTACAGAGAGCAACCTCAAAAATCAAAAGAAAATTACCCTTCTTAGTCTAATGGGTGTGATGGGTTTTTCGATCTTATCCTATTTACTTTATCGTTTATCAATAAAGAGGAAAGAGGCTACCGCTAGAATATCAGAACAAAAAAATCAAATCGAACTCCTCCACAATGAAGCACAACATAGATCTAAAAATCAAATCGCCCTAGCAATTGGATTGGTGACGAATTCTGATGATCCCGAAAGGAATAAAAGTAGACTTCAGGCATTAGCACAGGTCAATGAATTGCTAAATACACCAGTTTCTCAAAAGATGAAATTTTCAAAGTTGATTAATTCTATCGTTGAAGCTAATATTTTTAGTCTAAGTGATAAAGAGATACAACTAGATAATGAGATTAATGGTTTAGAAATTGGATTAAGTCAAGTGACACCTATTTCGCTAATATTAAATGAACTTTCCATAAACTCCATCAAGCATGCTTTTATTGATGAATCAAGCCCAAAAATCAGCATTGTTCAAGATGCTAATTCAGATTTCATTAAATTCATTTATTCCGATAACGGGAAAGGAATTGTTAAACACCAAAAGCTTAGTGACTCGCAGGGAACCGATTTGATTGAAGGTTTGGTTCATCAATTACAAGGAAGTAGTGAGATCAAATCAAATAATGGTTTTAAATTTGTCTTAAAAATTCCTCGTCATGAGCAGTAATATCAAGATTTTAGTGGTTGAAGATGAGTTTTTGATTAGTAAGGAGGTGATAGAGGCCCTTAAGAAATTAGGCTATACAAAAGTGTATTGGGCTAAAAATAGTAAAGAGGCTTTAGACTTTACTGCGCAGCATGACATCACAATTGCTTTAATGGACATAGGGCTTAAGAACAGTGAGCTAGACGGAATTGATATAGTAAAAGAAATTAAAGGGAATTGTAAAATTATTTTCACCACTGCCTATTCGGACAAAGCAACATTAGAACGAGCTGGTAAAATTCCTCACGAAAATTATTTGATCAAACCTATATCTGAAAGACAGCTTTATGTTACTATACAACAAGCCCTGAATCATTCTTCAGAACAAAGCAAAGTTGAAAATTCCACAGTACCATTCACACAATGTCCTTTTATTTCAGGTACTAATGAGATATACATAAAAACTGGGCATGACAAATTTTACTACAAGTACTACGTAGATGATATTGTGTTTATTAAATCAGAAAAAAAAGGGATTCAAGTTTTTACTGCTTCAGATGAATATTTCGCTTATGTTGGTCTGCAAAGTGCTATTAAGCAAATCAATCGACAGAACGTAGTTCAGGTTCATAAAAGTTACGCAGTCAATATTAATCATGTTATGGCAAAAGCTGATGGCGAATTGATGATGGCTAATAAACATCGAGTTCCTATCGGCAGAACATTTGAAAGTAAGCTAAGTGAATATTTCGTCGAACTTAAGGCTAAGAATGAATAATTTCGGTAGGTAAATTCCGTCGTTCGGTTTAGATATGTCGTAGAATTCAACTAACTGTTTTTTGAGGGCTTTGTGATTGGTTAGTTTAGTGTTTAATAAATACTAAACTTATGCGTTTCCTTTTAACTTTTTTTGTTATGTCTACGCTCTGCAGCAATTTACTTCAGTCTCAGACGTGTTTGCCTAACGGCGTAAGCCTTTCGTCTCAACAGGCTATTGATGATTTTCCTCTGAATTATCCTAATTGCAGCGTAATTGAAGGCTCATTAAATATCAATAATGGTACTACAATAACAAATTTGTCTGGTTTAAGTGGAATAGATACAATCTATGGTGATTTAGAAATTCAGTTCCTCCCCAATTTAAGCACTTTAACTGGTCTGGAAGCACTTAAACATGTCGATGGACAAGTGCTAATTCGAAATAATGATGCTCTCGTTAATCTTGTGGGCCTTTCTGGGCTTAACACCATTGGCCGGAGCCTCCAAATTAATAGCAATCCTAATTTGACATTATTACAAGGTTTAGAGAATCTAACTGCAATAAATACCACTCTTGCTGCCAATCAAGTTTTGCGTGTTTCCGGCAACTCTTCTCTTAATAATTTAGATGGCTTGTTAAGTCTTGTATCTTTAGATTCAAAAATAGACATCCTGAACAATATAATTTTGAGTTCCATTACTGGAATTTCCTCGATTGATGAACAGACCATACCTCTTCCTACAAACCCTCTTCCTTCCATAAGAATATCTGGAAATACTAATCTTAGTAGCTGTTCCATTTTATCTATTTGCAATTCCGCCTATGTAGAAGGATTAACTTACTTCATTTCGAATAATCAGAGTGGATGCATGAATCCTTCAGAACTTGCCACTGCCTGCAATTTCCCAATTGATACTTGCGGACAATCAGGTACTATCTTAATTGAAACATTTAGTGACCATTTCTATTTTCCTTTAGATTATCCAGGTTGTACGGTAGTCGCAAATGAATTGAGAATTGGAAACCAATTAAACACCTTAAACATCTTACAAGGCTTAGAACAAATCGAGCATGTACAAGGAAGGCTCAGAATTACTAATTGCAATTCACTAGTAGATTTCAGTGGTTTATCAAATTTAAAAACGATAGGTGAAGACTTTGTTCTTCTTAATAATGATGCCATGACAAATTTAATTGGTCTTACTAGCCTGGATTCAATAAACGGAGACTTTGAAATTTCAAATTGTGACAATTTCTTTGATTTTATTGGATTAAATTCCATAGACTATATTGGTTCGCTTAAACTTCTACAGACAATTAATTCATATGATGGACTAGAGTCACTCAACAAAATTGGGGATGAGCTTTTCATTACTTCTGCGAATTCACTTGAAGGACTATCAGGCTTAGAAACTTTGGAAGGTAGTTTGAATATTTTGAACAATTCTAACATTACATATGCTTCAGGTCTGAATAACCTAAATGCACTAATAGGATCAATAAATATTTCTGGCAATTCCAGTTTAGAGGAAATCAATATTCTAAATTCTCTAACTTATCTTCCTGGACAATTTGCAGTGGAAAATAATCCAAATTTAGAAACCATTTTGGGATTTTCAAATCTTATCACCTTAAATGGAAATAGTCGAATAGAAAATAACCCTAGCCTTGATTCTATTGGAGGATTTGAAGGGTTAACAACTGCAAACAACAATATAGAGGTAAGAGATAATAGTGCGTTAATAGAACTAAACGCCTTTCCTTCACTGGTAAATGCACCACTCGGGGTTGCAATAATTAACAATAATGCACTAACTAGTATAGAAAATTTTGGTGGAACTTTTGCAGGTACAACTTGGTTTATGTCTATTTCGAGTAATCCTAACTTATCCTCTTGCTCTTCACCTTTTGTTTGTGATCATTTAGCCAATGGAGGTAGCGGAAATATTTTTAATAATACCGTAGGATGTAATTCTTCAATAGAAGTTGAATCTTTATGCTCGGCACTTCCTATTGAGTGGACTTCTAATCTTAAAGCAGTCGATCAAAAATCTTCAATAGTCCTTAATTGGTCAGTCTCCAACCAAATCAACAATGAATATTTCCAAATCGAAAAAAGTTCTGACGGCATTCAGTTCAAACCAATCGGGAGAATCATAGGTGAGATAAACTTTTCACCAGAGAGGCAATACTCATTTGTAGATGAACAACCCTATTTAGGAAAAAACTATTATCGTATAAAACAAGTAGATTTTTCAAGTGATTACTCCTTCAGCAATATTGCCGTCGCAAATTTTTCTGATTCTGGAACGGCGTTAGACATATATCCGAATCCAGCGCACAGTAAGATATATATACGGGGGGGAAGAGTTGAAGCAGTGAGAATTTACAATACGATGGGAGAAGTTATTTATAACTCTACAACTTTTAATGAAAGTGGTGAAATTGATATAAATTTTCTTTCAAACGGAATTTATTTCATTTCGCTTGACGGCCAGATTAAACAAAAATTCATTGTTCAGAGATAGTCTATCTACTAGTTAATGGATAGACAATCTCGCACTTGTTGTTTATAAATATATTCCTACATGGGAGATAGTGCTAAATACATCAATGGTGTACTTTCAATATTATGCCTGCTATTGTTGGCGCATATAATATTCTTCTTCATACTGCTTTTTAATGATTGGCTTTATGCAGGTGGCGTGTTTATAGTAGTCCTTGGTTGTATTTTAAGTGCCTTTTACAATTTGGTAGTTGTTTCAGACTGGTGTGACGAACTAAATGAATTCAAATACGGGAAATTCAAATCTCGTCTACATAAATCTGGCAGTGCCATTTTGATATCAAGTGCATTTCTTTTGATTTGGTCTTCTTTTTTTGCTATTGACGACCTTTTTGATGGTCGCTATAATAATCTAGAAGAAATGGGAGTCCCTATTTTTGGCTCTTTAGCGCTAAGCACATTTGTTTTGGGACAGTTATTTACTGGCATACCATTAATCAATGATATGCCGGTAAGAATTCAAACAGAAACCAAAATTGAGTACAAAAAAAGTGAGGAAGAAATAAGGCAGATTACACAGTTGGAATTAGAAATTGATCAGCTAAGACAAAGGCTTAAGAAGAGAAAAAGATCAGTAAATCGAGACAAGAAACTCCTAGATGAACTAAAGGAGAAATTGGATGAATTGCAATCTAGTTACGACTATTTAGCCGCTTCTACCTCAGTAATAATAAAGGATAAGGAGCAGCTCGAAGAATCTGAAAAATATTATCAAAATCTTTGTGATGAGAGGTATAAAAAAAATTCTGCCTATGAAGAGGAACTTGAAAAACTAAGAGATCAGCTTGCCGAAGAGATGAGAAAGAATTCTGAGGATTGGGATTACGAAGTTGATGAACAGGAAGAAGTCGATTATGAAACTGGATACGATCACGATGAAACAGTAAATACTATGTTTAGCGAATTTGAAAAGGCCAAAGAAGAATTTGAATTTGATCAAAAAAAAGAACGGCATGAGTTTGAAAAAAAGGTGAGCGAAAAAATTCGAACCCAAGACGAACTTATATTTGAGCAAGATAAAAGAATCTTCAGCCAGCGAGAAGAGAACTTAAAGAGTAAAGAAGAATTGCTCTATATAATGCAATACGTAAAAGAGGTGGAGGGTGAGATAAGAATTTTGGACAAGGAAATACTGCATAGAGATCAGATTAATCATTTCCGATTGCGAGAAGCAATAGCACAGATTGAGTTAGAACGTGCCAATATCATTCATAGCCTTAGTAACGAGATTCGAGATTACATGCATGAATCCAAAATGTCTTTTCAAGATTTGAATCACATGATTCATGTTGAAGGAATTGAAAGAAAAAACTTGGAAAGCATGACAAAAGATTCTTTTCGTCATCTATCAGAAATCTTTAAAGAAAAAGTAAATAGGTTAGAATCTGATGTCAGTTTTAAATTCACTTTACAAGGAGAGAAATTTGCGAATTCAATGAAAGAGTCTATTTATCAAATGGATAGAAAGATCGAACTAAATGACAAGAATTATTTAGAACAGAGGTATAAAGACTTGCTATTTTCAAAAGAACAACGCCACAATGATCTAAACGGAATAAAGGATGCATTTTATAGCCAAGAGGGAAGAATGAATCAGAATGAAAGGGACTATGAAAAACAACGGTTCAATGATTTGAGTGGCATTCAGAATGAATTCCACAAACAGGATAGAAGAATGGATGGCATGAAATCAAACTTTGATCTAGCTTTGAAAGACTTAGAACGACAGAATATAGAAGGGCAATACAGAACGCAACTAAGACTCAAGGATTCCGAAATGCAAATCACTAGGACTTTAAGCACATTTGCTCAAAATCAAATGCGTCAATTTAATGAATTGAAGCTTGAGAATAAGCAAATTGGATTTGTAACTGAAAAGAGCCAAATGGCCATGAAGCATATGAATGAGTGGATGAGAAACTTTGCACAAAACTTCAAATTTAATAATGGTCTAGACCAAAAAAATCTTCTACAAGAGATGCTTCACTTGAAGCAAATGGTAAACAAACAATTTGAAGTCGGTCAGCTCAAGCAAAAGAATGATTTAAAGGACGTCTTATTTAGCATTGACGACAAACTGAATAAGGATGCGAAGATATTGATGATGAACCGAGAGATTGCAAATACAATTGAAAAAAATGGGATGATGACTTATGAGCAAAGGTGGAATATTCAATCTCAAATTAATGATCATCAAAAAATATTAAGTAATCTGAGGGAAGAGCAAAGATTTTATTCACACGACCGAAAAAAGGTAAAAGATGTTGAAAGTCAGATGTTCAATACAAGAGAGCAAATAAGACAGCTACAACAGCAAATGCGCTAGGTTTTGTTTTAAGTGTATCATTTTTTCAAAATCTGACACTTAATCCCCGTTTTTTTAGCAAACTTCTTAGCGGGTTGTGTGAATCCATTGGTTGTGAAAAATATGCCCTTCCCATTATGGGATTGTACAACTCCATAGAGTTCTCTCAATTCTTTAATAGAGACCTTTTTAGTTGGGCCATACATTTTGCATTGACCAAACCATATTTTGCCATGCTTGAATCATTTTACATCTCGACCTCAATCTTGACTACCCTTACCTATAGAAACACGCTTAAATCAATTTTTGAGAAGGTAGGATACGGCTTTCTGCTCATATTCTCTTCGAGTAATATTGCCCTTCCTTCTTCTTACTGCATCGACGGTAGCTTTAATTAGTAAGGTAAGTACTCATAGCAGTAATGGAAGAAGGAATATTTTCATTACTAAATTTTAATCATGTGTCCTTCATATTCAAGTGAGCAGAAAAATGAATCAAAAATTAATTCCTTGTAAGAATGAATAGTCTTTTAGATTTTCAATACCAAGTATCTAGGATAGAGAAGCATTTAGGAATAGATATTTCCAAAAAGACTAGTGGCATCAAACTAGGTAAGGATGAGTCCTTTCTACCTCAAGAGATTATTAAAAATTGGATAGCGGTTATCTATGATCTAGTAAAAAAAGCTAGGAGGATTCATCAAGAATCTGATAAACCGAATGAGGATCAAAAAAAGCTGTTAAAGTATAGACTTTTCAGTTTTAGTGAGTATAAAAATTTGTTCATATCATATAGCAGCAATAAAGAGTTGCGT